>JAGCOT010000073.1 GCA_017645365.1 Neisseriaceae bacterium | reverse complement strand
GGCTGCCATCATGGTATGAATAGACGCAATAAGATATTGTTTATTAAGGATTTTTTATCTTTAAAACAGAGTAAATAGCACCTTTTTTGTTACTTTAAAAGGTGCTACTCAAAAATAGCACCTTTTTTGTTACTTATGCCACAAAGCCTTTGAAAACAAGTTACAATGTTCCAACATAAACGCATCAATGCTTACGCGGAGCGGTTTTTTGAAAGCACTCACATCTATGTTTTGCAAAGGTTTCAGGTTGCCTGAAAACAGAAAAATCGTCAGAATAAAACATTCTGACGATTTTTCTATCAAACGGAAAAATTATTTTACCACTTCTCTTTTCCAATGGGTTTCTAAACCACCCAAAACTTTCACATTTGAATAACCCCGTTCAATCATCGCGTTGCGTAATGCTTCAGCTCTCAAACCTGTTTTACAGTACACAACATATTCAGCATTTTTATCAGGCAGCGTAGCGTACACTTCTGATTCAGGTGCATCAAAAGCACTCAAATTCACTGCTTTTGCAATATGTCCTTCTGCATATTCTTTGGGACGGCGAGCATCAACAATAATGGTTTTCGCATTGGAGTTATTGATGATTTGTTGCACCTCATCAGGCGTAATGTCTGCATTGACTGTTTTGGGCAAACTTTGCAACATTGCATTTTGTGCAAATTGATGTGCATGTGGTTTTGCAGGGGTGCTTGTCGTAGAACAAGCGGTTAAAGAACCTGTTGCAATTAACATTGCAACGAGCAATCCATTGATAGATTTAATCATTTCAAATATCCTTATGTTAACAACTTCAATTAAGAATGATAAATTAAAGCAAACTGTCATGCTTTGACATAAGTTAAATAACACTCTTTTTCGAAACTGGCATCTATGGCATATTATTAGTGCTTACATCTATCATTTTTACAGAGATTTCTTTCAGGCTGCCTATTTTTATGGGTTTGAAAAAGTGGTGCAAAGAAAATGCAAAAATTTTCATAAACGCTGGAACTTTTTGAAAAACCAAGTGTCATTAACATACCCTTTGGTCATTCCTTTCAATCTTGATTAGTCTAAAATTCTGTGCGTAGGTTACATCGCCTACGCACAGACAACTTTTAAATTCTTTTTTCAAATTAAGTTGCCGTTAATTGTTTTTCAGTATAATCCGCAAGTTTGTTTTCAGGCTGCCTGAATTTCGTTTTTATTCACATGATTGAGTGAGAAAATTATGCAATCCAAAACGCTTCGTTTGATGATGGGTGTACTCGGTGCCCTTTTGATTATTGCTTTGCTGGTCTTCTTCTTCAAAGGTCGTCAAAAAGAAACCGAGCAATTTTTAACCAGTAAAGTTGCCTATGGTCGTTTGCAAGATACTGTATTGGCAACAGGTAAATTGCAAGCATTCAAACAGGTCGATGTCGGTGCACAAGCTTCGGGACAAATCAGTAAATTGCATGTGGAAATTGGCGATACTGTCAAAAAAGGCGACATCATTGCTCAAATTGATCCACGCACCCAGAATAACCATTTGCAAAATGCACAAGCCTCATTATCCAATGCACAGGCACAACTGTTATCCAGAAAAGCTACTTTGGCACAGGCTAAACAAGAATTGGCACGCCAAAAAGCCATGTATGCCGAAGGGGCAACTTCCAAAGAAGCATTGGAAGCCGCACAAGCCAATTATCAAACTGCAACCGCAGGCGTAACCCAAGCACAGGCACAAATCAAACAATCCCAACTCGATGTGGACACCGCACAACTTAATTTAGGTTACACCCGTTTAACCGCACCAATGGACGGCACGATTATTTCTGTTGCTGCCAAAGAAGGACAAACTTTGAATGCAGGGATGAATACGCCTAATGTCGTTACTTTGGCTCAATTAGATAAAATGACGATCAAAGCAGAAATTGCCGAAGCAGATGTTTCCAAAGTACGCCCCAATATGAAAGCCTCGTTCACTTTAATGGGCGACAATCAAAAAACTTATGATGCTGTTTTGCGTTCGATTGATCCTGGTCCAACATCAGTCAGCAATAACGGTTCAAGCAGTTCTTCTGATGCTGCCATTTATTACTACGGTTTATTAGATGTCCCCAATGAAGACGGTGTTTTGCGTATCGACATGACCACCAACATTAAAATTTTAGTGAATGAAAAAGATCATATTCTTACGGTTCCGAGTGTTGCGGTTCGTCAAAAAGAGGGGAAGTCGACCGTTCGCGTTTTGGTGAATGGGCAACCTGAAAACCGTAATGTGCAAACAGGCATGACCGATGGCGTGAATACAGAAATTATTTCTGGCGTAAAAGAAGGCGAAGAAGTCATTATTGGTCGAGCCGATCCTTCCAAAAAAGGTTCTGGTGAAATGCCACGCAGAATGATGAGATAAATATGAGCGAACCACTATTACAACTTGCGGGCATCGGGCGTACTTTTGATTCTGGTGGCGAACCACTGGATGTTCTGAAAGACATCAATCTCTCCATCTATGCGGGCGAGATGATCGCGATTGTCGGAGCGTCAGGTTCTGGTAAATCCACGCTGATGAATATTTTGGGCTGTTTGGATAAGCCTTCTCGCGGGGAATATAAAGTTGGCGGTAAAAATGTTGCCAGCATGAGTTCTGATGAATTGGCTCGCTTACGGCGTGAATATTTTGGTTTTATCTTTCAACGCTACCACTTGTTAGGCGATTTGACTGCGGCAGAAAATGTTTCAGTTCCTGCTATTTATGCGGGTATGCCACATGATAAGCGTATGCAACGCGCAGCGTCCTTATTATCTCGTTTGGGTTTAAAAGAACGCATTGACTATCACCCCAATCAATTATCAGGCGGTCAGCAACAAAGGGTGAGTATTTCTCGTGCCTTAATGAATGGTGGCGATGTCATTTTGGCAGATGAACCCACAGGGGCTTTGGACAGCCACAGTGGTCAGGAAGTCATGGCAATCTTGAAAGAACTCAATCAGGAAGGGCATACCATCATCATCGTTACTCACGATATGAATGTTGCTAATTTTGCCGATAGAGTCATTGAAATCAAAGACGGTCGAATCATTGCCGACCACACCAAAGAATCCAACGATACGCAAAAACCTTTAAAAAAACACTCTTCTTCTGAACAAAATAATTTAAGAGAACGCTTGCAAGAATCCAGCAAAATGGCGGTTCGTGCGATTGTAGGTCATAAAATGCGTTCATTTCTCACCATGTTGGGCATCATTATTGGTATTGCTTCGGTGGTATTGGTGGTGGCTTTGGGCAATGGCATGCAAAAACAAGTGTTGGAACAAATCAATTCTATGGGGACGAATACGCTGAATATTTATCGCGGTAACCCCAAAGAACGCATACGATCATTCACTGTGCGAACCTTGAACATTGCCGATGTAGAACTTTTGAAAAAGCAAAATTTTGTCGACAGTGTAACACCTGGCGTGAATGCTTCTGCCATGCTGCGTTACGGCAATATTCATAATAGTGGAGATATTCGCGGCGTTGGTGAGGAATATTTTCAAGTGATGGGGCTAAAATTGCAAAGTGGTCGCTTTTTAGATCAAAAAACGGTGGCGAATTATGCCGCAGAAGCAGTGGTTGACAGTAATACGCTCAAAAATTTCTTTCCAGATGATACCGCTCGCAGTGTTTTGGGCAAAATTTTATTGGTGGGCAATGTCCCTGTTACCATCATTGGTGTGGCAGAAAACAACAGCACCGCCTTTAATAACGGTAATAGTGCTACTGTTTGGATGCCTTATACCACTGTGATGAGTCGTATTTTGGGACAAACCTACATCACTAATATTACCGTGCGAATTAAAGACGATACGCCCAGTACAGTGGCGGAAGAAATTGTTAGGGAAATTTTGATTAAACGACACAATAATCGTGAAGATTTTGAAATTTACAACAGCGACAGCGTGCGTGAAACGGTAGAAAGCGTTACCAACAGTATGACTTATCTCATTTCATCGATTGCGGTGATTTCTCTGATTGTCGGTGGTATCGGTGTGATGAACATCATGTTGGTTTCGGTAACAGAACGCACGCAAGAAATTGGTGTGCGTATGGCGATTGGTGCAAGAAAAAGCGACATCATGCAGCAATTTTTGATTGAAGCTGTATTGATTTGCTTGATTGGTGGGGTGATTGGCATTGCTTTGGCGTTGGGCATTGGTTTTATTCTGCCCAAAATATCCCCCAGCATTGCCTTATCCTTTTCGGCAAGTGCGATGATTGGTGCTTTTTTAACTGCCACCATCATTGGTATGACCTTTGGTTTCTTACCCGCCCGCAACGCCGCTCGTTTAGACCCTGTTGCGGCATTAAGTAGAGAATAAAATCTTTGGGAAACTGGGTTCAAGCACCGAAAATGAACAACGGCGAAGCCAGAACGAAAACATAGCGTTGTGCATGTGTGCAAGCAAGATATAAGGAATAAGTCTCCTACAAATACCAGTTTTGATAAGGATTTCAGAATCCATTCAGGCTGCCTGTTGTTCTTCAATGCAACCCATCAGGCAACCTGAAAATTCTTTGTGGTTCAAATGGCTTTTTCTCACCTTGTAAAATCGAAAATCAACCTTATCTAAAACCGTTCATCACAACTTAAAATCAGGAAAAATCATGCAACAATTTGATGGAACTACCATTGTATGTGTTCGTAGAGAAGGAAAAGTAGCGATCGGTGGCGATGGGCAGGTTACTTTGGGCAATACTGTGGTTAAAGGAACCGCACGAAAGGTCAGAAAGTTATATCAAAATAAAGTATTGGCAGGCTTTGCAGGTGGCACGGCAGATGCTTTTACGCTGATTGAATTGTTTGAAGGTAAGTTGCAAAAACATCAGGGCAAATTGCTGACTTCTGCCATCGAATTAGCCAAAGAATGGCGGACAGACCGTGCTTTACGCCGATTAGAAGCCATGTTGATTGTGGCTGATGCTCAAAATACGCTGATTATTACAGGCAATGGCGATGTTTTAGAGCCTGAAAAAGGCATTGCGGCCATTGGTTCTGGTGGTGCTTATGCTCAATCGGCAGCCATTGCTTTGTTGGAAAATTCTGATTTACCGCCAGAAGTTATTGTCAAAAAATCATTGGAAATTGCAGGCAGTATCTGTATTTACACCAATCAAAATCATATTATTGAAACTTTATAAATCAAAGACATTATGCGACTTTTTTCAGGCTGCCTATCATTAAAACAGGCAGCCTGAAAGTATTTTTATATCAGGAATAGGCAGCCAGAAAGACTATAAAGAAATCAATTTTCCATCGTCCATTTTTAATGAACGATCGAAATACGAAAGTTGGTCTTCGTCATGCGTTACCACCAGCAAAGCGGTTTGAAGTTCGTTTTTGAGTTCTAAAAGAATATGCAACACATTGGCGGCATTTTTTTTGTCTAAATTCCCCGTAGGTTCGTCTGCTAAAACACAAGCAGGTCGCATGACTAATGCTCTTGCAATCGCCGCACGCTGACGCTCTCCGCCTGATAATTCACTGGGACGATGCTCCGCACGATTTTTAAGCCCTACTTTATCCAGCATTTCTAATGCGGTATTCCTTGCCAACTCTTCGTCTTTGCGTGCAATGGACAACGGCATCATCACATTTTCCAAAGCGGAAAATTCTGGCAAAAGATGATGAAATTGATACACAAAACCCAAATGTTGATTTCGCCATTGACCAATCGCTTTGGGTGATAATTGTGATAAAGATTTGCCCATCAAGGTAACTGTACCAGAATCGGCTTTATCCAAACCGCCTAATAAATGCAATAAAGTAGATTTTCCAGAACCTGATGAACCGCTGATGGAAACGCTTTCCCCTGCTTGAATATTCAGATTCAACTGTCGAATGACTTCCACATGCAGGCTGCCATCTTGATAGGTTTTGACAAGATTTTCACAAGATAAAACAGAATTACTCATAACGCAAAGCCTCGGCAGGTTCGGTTTTGGCTGCACTCCACGCAGGATATAAGGTTGCTACAAAAGCCAATAGCAATGAGATAAAGGCAATAATTGCGACATCATTCACTTGAATATCCGATGGAATGTAGTTTAAAAAATAAATTTGGGAATCCACCAGTCCTCGTCCTACCAGTTGCTCAATCCATGTAACAATGACGGTGATATTCTTGGCGATGACTACGCCCAAAATCACACCGAATAAAGTGCCCAAAAAGCCCGCAATGGCACCCTGAACCATAAAAATCTTCATAATACTGGACGGTGCAAGCCCCAAGGTACGCAAAATGGCAATATCGGAACGCTTTTCATTCACCGTCATCACCAAAGAAGAAACCAAGTTAAACGATGCCACCAAACTGATTAACGCCATAATGATGAACATCATTTTTTTCTCCATCGCCACGGCTTCAAAATAAGAGCGGTTTTGATAAGACCAATCTCTAATCCAAACATCGCGTTGTAGTTTAGAAGAAAGCGTGTACGCCAGTTCTGGTGCATCTTCTGGATTATCTAATTTAATACGCACGCCCGTAACTTGCTCGCCCATGCGGAAAAGTTTTTGTGCGTCATTCATATGGATGAGTGCCAATGTGGAACTGATTTCATAAATATCCGATGGCACCACTTCAACTACATTAAATTGCTTGATGCGAGGCACCATGCCTGCGGGCGTAACATTGCCGTGCGGCGTGAGTACGGTTAGGCGATCGCCTGTGTTGATCGATAATGCTTCTGCTAAATCCGCTCCCAAGATGATATTAAATTCGCCTGTATTCAACTTTTGAAGCGTTTCAAGCGTTAAACCTGGTGTATCGGCAACTTTGCTGAATGAAAGAGGTTCAACGCCTTGCAAATAGGCACCACGCACATCGCCCGCGTTGGTAATCAAGGCTTGATTGCTGACATAGGGTGCAGTGGCAATCACATGGGGATTGTTTCCCACCAAAGGCAATAAATTTTGCCAAGGACGCTCGTCTTCGGGATCGGTATAGCCGATTTCCAGATGCGGTGCGATTTCAAATAATTTGGCACGCACATCGCGTTGAAAACCATTCATCACAGACAAAACGACGATTAAAGCCATCACGCCCAACATAATCCCCAATACGGAAATCACGCTGATGAATGACATAAATCCGTTGCGTTTTTTCGCATGCAAATAACGCAAACCAATTCGTGTTTCTAATGAAAACATAAATAATCCAAAAATCTTTCAAAAACCCTCGCAAAACTGGCATTTTGGGTGCATTTTTGCTGCAACTTTGAATTCATTTGACATCTATCAGTTGGCAAGGGTTCTTTCAGGCTGCCTGAAAAGCATTTCCTATAAGAAAAAGCAGGCAAGCTGAAAACATTTAATTCTTAATTTGTCGATTTTTGATCAATCAAGGTTTTGAGTAAATCTCTAATGTCGATAAACAGATAAACCATAAAAAACATCACAAAAAAGCCAATAACACTCATGACTAAATTAAGCCAAACCAAAAATTTTGCGTTATGAGCCCTATGGACATAATGATCAATACCACGATTGATAAAATCGCAGCAACATCAATCAATTACGACCGTTGCTTAAAACAAAATCTTTCATACATATCTCCTACAATAAAATACAGATAAAACTCGCAGATTTTATCATATTTTACAGCCTAAAATCGGCTAACAATCGCTATATTAGCCTATGTTGTGCAAGCGGCATATGTCAAGATGGGCTATAATTGAACTTTTAGAGCATTGGGCTTGTCTGCTTCTTTTGCAGGGTTTTATTTTGGGAAAGTAAAAATGAATCAAACCGTTATTTGGATATTATTGGCAGGTGCGATGATTATTGTCGCCGTTTTGTTGTTTAATATGTATCAAGAAAATTTATATCGCAAAAAAATCCGTGCACAGTTTGGTCATTCCAATCGCGATGCTTTAATGGAAGACGGTATTAATCAAATTCGCGATGGCAAGTCTTTCAGGCAGCCTGAAAATATTCAATTCGAAGAAGCCAAAGACAATACCGAAATTCATTTAGATGAACCATCTTCAAGCGAAAACAACGAAGATGCCATTCCTTTTTCTCCCAAACGCACTCCCAAAACAACGCCCATATTGCAAGCAGGGGATAATGCGGAGCAAGATACTTATCAATTTTCTGACATCACGCTGCCTGATTTAGACCGCACACACACGCAACAAAAATTGCTGGTCGATTTAAATGAGTTGCAAAAAACAGAACTTTCTTGGTTTCACCCATCGGTTGATTATCGTGCGTTTATTTCCCTGCCTGTGGCTTGTGAATTGCCTACCATGCCACGCTTGTCGGTAGATCGCCGCCGCATTACCTTAATCGGCAATACCCCAGATGGCAATTTCCAAAAAGCAGATCCCATTCCTGGTGTTTATTATCAAGCGTTTGTGGTTGGTTTGCAGGCAATCAGTCGTGCGGGTTTGGTCAGTCGTGCCCATTTAGAAGAATTTAACGATAAAGTAAACGAGTTTGCACGCCAAGTAAATGGCACGATTTTGCTGACGGATATTGACGAATTTCTCAAAAATGCACGCTTGATGGACGATTTGTGCTCTCGTGTGGATCAAGTCATTGCTTTGCATTTGATGAGCGACAATACCATTGCAGGGACAGAATTGCGTAGTGTTTTAGAAAAACATGGGTTTACCTTATCCAGCAACGGTGCGTTTTATTTTCATAAAGACGAAAACATTCCTTTATTTAAAGCAGTGGACATTGAAGATAAACCGTTTACCCAAACTTTATTGGCAGCACAAAGTTATCGCGGCGTGAGTATGTTGTTTGACATCACCAGCGTGCCACCTGGTGCGGGTTTCTTTAATCAGTTTATGGATTTAACCGTGCGTATCTCACGCGACCTTGATTTAACTTTGGTGAATGACAAATTAGAAGAACTTTCTATTCAATGGTTGGAGCGTGTGGGCGATTACATTTCCGAACGCCAAGCAGAAATGAAAGCCGCACGCATTATTCCAGGTAGCGAACTCTCCAAACGACTGTTTGCTTAAAACAGGCACCCTGAAAGGTTTTTATGCGTCAGTTGCTTCGTTCTCGCCGTTTGTGGTTGATGTTCATCACTTATGGATTAGGATTAAGCATACTGCTTGCTGTTTGCGGACAACTGTTGTTGATGTTTATTTTTGATGAAAACCGCATTCAAAACGCCATCAATCGCAGTTTGCAAAAAACTGATTTAACTTTTACTTTTCAAGGGCGAGTGCATCGCTCTTGGTTTCCATCGCCGAATTTTGAATTGCGACAAGTGGAAGTTCGCCAAAAGTCAGGCAGACCATTATTACAGACGCAATACATGAATGTGCGTTTTTCGTATGGCATTTTATTGGGCAATACGCAAATCAAACGCATCAGTTTGGAAGAAGCATCGGTACATTTTGTGCGTTACGCCAAACAACGCTATAACATTGATTTTTTAGTCAATCCAGACAACGCATTCAAAAAACCGCAAGAATTGTTTTTTAAAAATGTGGAATGGCATTGGGCCGATCAAGTATCGCAAAAACGCTATCGTGCCCATTCTTCGCAGGCTTTCATTACTCATATTCAACAAAATCCGTACATCAATGCTTATTTGACCTTTCCACGCACAGAGCAAAAACTTCCTGTGGATACGCATTGGCAATTCACTTGGCATCAAGACAGCAAAACTTTCCAAGACCTTTCAGGCAGCCTGAAAATCTTTTTTCCGCAAACGGGCAATATCACCGCCCACTGGCATGCACCGCAAATGGCTTATCAAGACGGTTTGTGGGAAATTCAAGACTGGCAATGCGATGGAGAAAGCGACCAGCAAATCTCATTCAATACTCGAATTCAACAGGCGGCTTTTTCTTTGCGTCAGCCCATTTTCAAAGCTTCGCAAATCACGCATATTGCACACTGGGCAAATCAAAAAAACACGCTCTATGGCAATCTTTCTTTGCAAGAATTGAATTTAACCCCTGACAGCGTGTCCGCCAATCTGCTGACTTTGCAAATCAAGCAAACCAGCAATGACCTTGTGCGAACGGCCGATATGAAAAGCCATGTCCATGTCCAAAATCGAGCGATTGTTTTTGATGATTTACAAACGCACACCTTGCAAACCACTACGGGAAAAACCCATTCCCAATGGCAAACGGATTTAAACGGCAGGCTGCTGATGGATAACGCAGGCTTTCGATGGCAGGCGGAAGGTTTTTTTGATAAGCAACCTTTTTCGCTGAAAATTCATTACGATGACGATACCCATCAATGGCAAAATCAACTGCATTGGCAAAAATGGAATATCACCCCTTATTTTAATCAGTTGGCACAAACGGATGATTCGTGGGCAACATTGAATCAAATCATGGATACCATTCAACAAGGAATGAAACACCTGCCCGACCATTCCTTGCAAACCCAAGTGAGTATTGATGATTTGCAATTAGACGGCATGAAAACCGAAAAATTAAATGGGCAAATTGACTTATCATCACAAGAACTTGCTTGGCACAATGCCAAAGGCAATATGCATGATGGTAAGGCTTGGGGTAATTTTCGTGTTCAATTTGGCAAAGAGCGACAATACGATATTTCGCAAATCATTCAAAACATCGATGTGGGCGAATGGATGTTGCACTGGACAGGGCGTCCGTATGTTACGGGCAAAGGCAATATTCATGTGCAATTAAGTTTTTCAGGAAACACGCCTGATGCCATGAAGCAATCCATACGAGGCACTACCAGCACCGATGTTCAGCAAGGGACGATTTATGGTTTGGATTTGCTGTCTCTAATCCACAGTGTATTGGAAGAAAAAAATTCCAAAAACATCATTTTTAACCATCAGCAAAAAACCGATTTTCAGAAATTTTCCATTCACAGCCAATGGGAAAATGGCGTTGCCCATACCAAGCAAATGGATTTTTTGGGGAAAGATTGGCGTTTAACAGGCAAGGGAGAATTGCACATTGCCCCTCGCACTTTGGATTATCGCTTTATGATTGAACACGGCAACTCCATTTTACCTTTACATGTTTCAGGGCAGCCTGAACAACTGAATTATTCTATTGATTATTCCAATATTGCTCAACGCTTAAAAAATCCAGAAGAGCGTCAAAATGCAATTAAAGAAGCGTTAAAAGAACCATGGAAAATCTTGCCTTAATCCGACAATCTTTGCATCATCAAAATCATGCTGTTTTTGCATGTCAAGGGCATCCTGAAAAAATTTGGTTAGATTGTATTCAACACGAATTTCCTCATGCACGCGTTGATTGGTTGATTGAAAAAAACGCCACTACTCAACAAGATGAAATCGCTTTTCAAACCTCGAATCCATGGGGATTCTCGCTATATGCCTATTCAGAAAAACAATATTTTTATCTTTTCCCACAAAAATCCATGTCGTTATGTTGGGAATTATTGCCCGCACAAGAAAATTTTAAAATAATTTGTCTGAATCATTTTGTTCTTCCAGAAAAAAATGCGACATCACTCAAACCTTATTTCAGGCAGCCTGAACCGTTTTCTATGGATAGGAACAGGCAGCCTGAAAATGTTTTGATTATCGGTGCGGGCATTGCTGGGGCATCCACCGCTTACGCACTGGCACGGCGTGGCATTCGCGTAACGGTTTTGGAAGCCAATACCATTGCATCGGCAGGGTCTGGAAATCGGCAAGGTTTGTTGTATGCCAAAATTTCTGCCTACAATACCTTGCAAACCCAATTATTGCTTGCTTCTTATGGATTTTCGCGTTCGCTTTTGACAGGGTTTCTGGACGAAAACGATTGGTCGCCATGTGGCGTTTTGCATCTGAATGACCTCGACCAAGAAACGCAACGCAATCAATTATTAGCCAAAGAAAAAACGCCTTTATGGCGTTGGGTTTCACAAGAAGAGGCATCTCATATTGCAGGCATTCCTTTGCCATACAGCGGATTGTTTTGGCAATACGGTGCTTGGATTCATCCGCCAGCACTCACACGCCGTTTGTTATCGCATCCCAATATTACTGTTTTAGAAAATCATCCCATTGAAAATGTGCAATACGATGGCAAACTTTGGCACGCCATAAGTTCGCATCAACAAGATTTTTCAGGTTGCCATCTGGTGTTATGCACAGGATCACAACGGCATTTAACTCAATTATTTGGCATTCAAACGGCTTCTATTCGCGGTCAAACCGACAATATTGCTGCCACAGATTTTTCAGGCAGCCTGAAAACCGCTTTAAGCGGAAAAAGTTATATTTCTCCTGCTTGGGAAAATGCCCATTGTTTCGGTGCGATTTTTCGTCCGAATAATGATGACGATCAAATTTACCAAGAAGATACGCAAGAAAATTGTCAAGCATTGCAACAATTACATTCTCAACTGGGCGAAAATTTATGCAAAACCCAAACAGTTTTGTCATCGCACGCCGCAGTGCGATGTGATGCTTTTGACCATCTGCCATTGGTCGGAGCGGTGGGGGATGTTTTGGCTATGCGACAAGTTTATGCGGCTTTGGCTTTGGATAAAAATTATCGTATTCAGGCAGATTGTCCCTATATACCGAATTTGTATGTCAACATCGCACATGGTTCAAGAGGATTATGCACGGCACCGTTTTGTGGTGAAGCCATTGCGGCTGACATCACGCAAACCCTATCGCCACTGACCCACAACTTGCGTGCGGCATTGTCGCCCAATCGCTTATTTATTCGTGATATTGTGCGACATCGTATTTAAAAAAAGGGGCTGTATTAGATTAGCAGTTATGATAGACTGCAAAAATGAAGATAACGCATTGTAAATTAAAGAAATCTGTACAGAAGAAACTGCTTGAATTTTTTGTATTAGAAGTTACAGCAAGAAGTGCAGCCGATAT
>JAGCOT010000072.1 GCA_017645365.1 Neisseriaceae bacterium | reverse complement strand
ATCGGCTGCACTTCTTGCTGTAACTTCTAATACAAAAAATTCAAGCAGTTTCTTCTGTACAGATTTCTTTAATTTACAATGCGTTATCTTCATTTTTGCAGTCTATCATAACTGCTAATCTAATACAGCCCCAAAAATTATCTATTGTTTTGAAGTGAAACAATGGATATTCAATCTTAAACCTACATCAAACCTCTGCAAAACTGGCATTTGCCACATAATTTTCGTTGTGTGTTGCCTGAAAATGCAGTTTTGGCGAAGCTAAAACTTGTTTAACTACTTGTGATGTCTTCGCCTAAATTTCGCTTGAATTGCTTCGCAATTCTTTATTGGCACATCAATAAAGATTTTACCTAACGATAAAATAATCTTATTCAGGTTTCGCTTCGTTCGCGGAAATTGCGATTTGATGACTTCGTCATCTTTTTATTACAAACTTCGTTTGTGCAAAATTTCACTTACCAACGAAATACCTTGCCTGTGTGCTACTTTGGTTGTTATTCACCAGTTTCACAGCAGTCTTATCGTTTGATGATGATGTTTTTCGAGCAGAAAAATATTATGCATCAGGATTAAGATAAATCGGCTCGAAGCGCTCTCGTTCAATATCGCCAGAAACCAAATCGGTTGCCATAGTGCATAATTCGATGGCAAACCATTCGGAAAAAATATCAGGGTGCAAGTCGGGCCAGTATTGAGTATCTTCACACCAATCTGCCAATTCGGCACTGAAAATACTTTCCAAATGTTGCATGATTTCGTCCCAAGCCTGATCCATATCTTCAACAGGGTGAATGAAATAGGCGTTGGCATCTTCTTGCAAATCTTCCAAGGAAAGATCTTCCAAATCGCTGTCGGGCAATGTTTGCAGCCAATTCCAAAAAGGTTCTTGTGGAATTACGACAATCACGCTGCGATTTACTTCATACATAACATACTCCTAACAGTTGATTGACGGAATATTAACACCGTAGGCAACCTGAAACCTTAATTATCGCAAAATCTGACCGTTTTCCCAATCCATAATCACACTTGGACGGCGATTTTTTCCAATTTGTCCTGAAATGAGCAACACCTTTTTACCAAAGCGATGCTGTATTTCTCGAATATTGGTGCAAGTTTGTTGGTGATGATAATTAGCGGATGTGGAAACCAATGCTGTATTAAATACGCCACATAATTGCTTTGCCCCTGCGTGAAACGGTATACGAACGCCGATTTTTTGGCGTTGTTTCCCGCGTAATAATGGCGATACGCGATGTGGGGCAGTGGGCAGTAAAAAACTGATGGATTGTGTTGCCCAATAAGATTTTAGTTTTTCAGGCTGCCTGAAAGAAGTGTAAGGTTTTAATTGTTCAAAATTTTTGCCAATAATCAGTAAACCTTTATCGTGTGGGCGTTTTTTGAGACGCATTAAGCGTTTCAAAGCTACTGTGTGGCAAGGCAAACAGCCCAATCCAAAACAGGATTCTGTGGGATAAGCAATAATGCCGCCGCGTTTTAAATGAGCACGCAGTTGATGACGATAACTTCCTGATGGTATTCGCATTATTGCCATTCTCGTAAATAAGTTTGCCAGTGCGAATATTGGGAATATTGCGATAAAAAATGACGCACAATAGCTATTTCTTGATGATATTGGTCGGCATCTATGGCGTTGGTGGATAGGGCATAACGAAGATAAATCAGATAATCATTCAAGGTTTGGACTTCTTCTTGTGAATTTTTATCAAATGATTCAAGCAGGGGGAAGCCACATAAAATCGATAAATCATCTAAATATTTTTGTGATGAAACAAAATCATCAACGGCATTCAACCAGTCAAACGATGGCGTAGAAATACCATTGATTAAAGAACGATAAAGCAAAATTTTGGGCTGTTGGCGACAAATCAAATGCGGTTGTATGGTTTCCAGTATATAAAAAAAATCAGTAAGAATTTTTTCTTCATTGCCATTGTTTAATGTACGAATGTAAAAATCCTTTTCGCCATAACGCAAAACATAGGTGATGGCGGTGATTTTTTGCAGATGATGCGGAAAAATTTCTTCTTCTAATAAAACACGGTATTTTTGCTGGGCAAAGGCGATAACATCATCATCAAACAAGTTTTCAGGCAGCCTGAAAACTTGTCGTAAACCGTGCACATCGGCTTGTGTGTGCAAATGAAAGGATAGTGTATCCATATTATCGCTTGGTGAGTGCACCCAAAATACCGCGAGTGATGGCACGCGTAATTTTGCCAACAACCTGCCTGCGTGCGGTTTGTGCCATTTGATTGGCAACATCATATGCCAAACCGCCACCTGTTTTTTTGCGTTGTCCCGTTACTCCTGATAACACTCCTTCCAAAATAGTAGGGGATTTCTTTTCATCTTTTTCAGGCTGCCCTTGTGTTTCTTGCAAGGCTTCGTAAGCAGAATAATTATCCACAGTTTGATGATAAGCACGATGCAGTTCATCAGATTGAATGGCTTGTTGTTGCTCGCTTTCGCTGATGGGTGAAAGTTGTGATGACGGTGGGAAAATAAACGCTCGCTCCACTGGGGTGGGCGTGCCTTTTTCGTCTAAAAACGACACCAACGCTTCGCCTACGGCTAATTCGCCGATGACTTCGGCAACCTTAATTTCGGGATTGGTGCGGAAAGTTTCTGCCGCTGCTTTAACCGCTTTTTGATCGCGTGGTGTAAAGGCTCGCAAGGCGTGTTGTATGCGTCCTGCCAACTGTCCCAACACCGTGTCGGGCAAATCAATCGGGTTTTGCGTACAAAACCACACGCCCACACCTTTGGAACGAATCAACCGAACCACTTGTTCGATTTGGTCTAATAAAGCATTCGGCATATCGTCAAACAGCAAATGGGCTTCATCAAAAAACAGCACAAATTTCGGTTTATCCAAATCGCCACATTCAGGCAGTGTGTTGAATAATTCAGCCAACAACCACAATAAAACCGCTGCAAAAATAGACGGCGAACGCATTAAACGCTCGGCATTCAAAATGTTAATCACGCCTTTGCCGTTTTCGGTTTGCATTAAATCATCTAACGACACAGGCGGTTCGCCAAAAATATGGTCTGCCCCC
Organism: Neisseriaceae bacterium; assembly: GCA_017645365.1. Classification (GTDB taxonomy): domain Bacteria; phylum Pseudomonadota; class Gammaproteobacteria; order Burkholderiales; family Neisseriaceae; genus RGIG9985. Next base: position 7,481 of record JAGCOT010000072.1, on the reverse strand, counting down.
TCGTTTTCTAATTTTAATAAAGAACGCTGGATTGCTCCCACACTGGCGGCGGATACATTGCCATATTTACCGCGATATTCGGCGGCGTTGTCATTTACATGTTGCAACATTGAACGCAAGTCTTTGAAATCTAACAATAACCAGCCATTATCGTCTGCCACTTTGAAGACGATATTCATCAAACCTTCTTGCGTGGCGTTTAATTGCAACAATCGCGACAAAAGCGTTGCTCCCATTTGCGACACCGTCATACGCAAAGGAATGCCTTTTTCGCCAAAAGCGTCCCAAAACCGCACAGGGAAAGATTGCAGATAATCATCAGGCAAATTGAATTGCGTCATTCTTTCGGCAATTTTGCCTGATTTTTCACCTGATTTTGATAGCCCCGACAAATCGCCTTTCACATCAACCAAAAACGCAGGAATGCCAGCTCCGCTACAATATTCAGCCAATTTACGCAGTGAGACGGTTTTGCCAGTGCCTGTTGCCCCTGCAATTAAACCATGTCGATTAAGCATTTTCGACAAAATATATTGTGGTTCGCCATTGGCGGTGCGTGCGATTTCAAAAGATTGAGTAGTCATGGTTGAGTCCTTGTGGATAATGTGTTGGTATCGCAAAAAACTGCATCATATCAAACTTTAAGTATGATTTTAGAAACGCTTGCAAAACGGGCATCTGTGGCTGTTTCATTGCTATGATGCCTTGAATTTTTTTAGTATTTCCCTTTATCAAAGTAAAGCAATAGACATGGCGTCTATCCAATTTTTCTCATCGTTGCTGCGTTGCTGGTCAAAATCAACAATCATGCGAATGCTTTCCATTAAATCTTGTTTGTCAGGTAAAGACAAGCGGTTGAGTGAATGCAAAATCAGTGATAAACGACTTAAAGCGATGTCGTTTTGATATGGTTTCAGGGGAATGTCGCAATATTCACAGGCAGCCTGAAAGGCTTGTTCTTCCTGATTTTTACTGCTGCTGTATTGGGCTGTAAGCATCAGCAATTCACTCATTTCTTGATAAAGTTGTGATTTGGGAATTGGCGGCAACAAACCTGCTGTCATGGAAGTTTTCAGGCTGCCTGAAACCGCAGCGTACACGCAATGTTCAAATAGGGTGATTTGCTGGTCGGATTTGATGATGTTTTGCAGAAATTTTTTATAGCGATTGACATTTTCTTCGCCGATGATTTGCAATTTGACATTAGGCAAGGCGATTGATAGTAGGATAAAACGCTGTTCATCCGAAAGTGGGTGTTGCAATAATTCTTCAATGGTTGTTTTCCATGCCGAATGAAACATTTCTGCAATGTCCAAACAGGATTGTGGATTTTGATTATGTTGTGCCAATAGAGCAACGACAACGGCAGGCGATGTTTCAGGCTGCCTTGCGGCATTCAGCCAATAATCTTGATCAGAAACAGGTTTTTTAGCTTGTCTTGCCAGCGTTTCTGATACACCCAAAGCAGCGGCGGCAGTTTGTGGAACGGTTTGCGGAATGGTTACCAGACCAACCTGTGTGATGGATGGTTCAATATTCTGTGTTTTCGGCAAAGCACTTTCACGCCAGCGAGGCAGAATATTTCTGATGCGTTTTTTGGTTTCAGGGTGCGTGTATAAAATTTTAAATTCGTATTTAGGGTTGTTGCCAAAGGTAAACAGCAAGTGTTCTAAATCTAACAAAAAAGCATCCGCATAAATGAGCATAGAATAATCAGGCTTTAAACTTTTTTGCAAAACCGATGCAATGCCTTGTGGATTGCGTGTTAGTTGCACCGCTGTACCATCAGATTCAAAAACATTTTCACGACAAATAATGGATGTAATAATTTTGGCGAAAAAGTGCCCTGTATAAGCCACTATCCATAACGGTAATATAGCAATAATGATGCGTATGTCCATCATCTCTTTTTCGCCATGCTGATTTTCTACTACAAAGGATGCGGCAATTTGAGAATAAATAAACTGCAAACCGTACATCAAGCCATATACCAAAGTGTTCAAACGCGTATGACCATTGATGATTTGTGCAATCTGATAGGCGGCAATGCCTTGCAATTCATCCCGAGAAAGACTTACCAAACAACCCTGTGTAAAAATAACCGTCATGTCCGCAGGACGCAATCCCGTAGAAAAAGCATTGACACCGCTTTCATTTTCCATGATATAAATTTTCGGTACCAAAATCCCTGCGGAAATGGCCATTTCTTCAACAGCGTTACGCAACTGATTTTTTTTCAGTGGATCGACATCATTAACTTCATTCAAGGGGACACTGGCGGTCATGATTGTAGAATAATCACCACTAGATAATTCTTTGAGTTTGTGTAAGGAAGAGATTATGATGGACGACAAAAAAACAATAGCAATCATCCACAATACGGCAGGTGGCGTTTGTTGTGTTTGATAACTGTATGAAAGAGAGTAAAAAATCCGAATTCCAAGAGAGATCGCTTGCGTTACGATAATCGTCAAAAAAATGCTGGCGATAAAAAACAGCAACAGCATGATTTTTTCTTGACGGCGTGCCAATTCTTGCTGACGGTAAAAATTCATGATTATCTTTCAGCTTGCCTGTAAAAGAAAGCAACCTGAAAGGTTTTCAGGCTGCCTATTGGATGATTTTATTGAGTAAATTTGACTTCTGGGGCAACGACAATTTTGGGTTTATCATCAAATTCCAACAAAGCAGCGTCTTTATGATGCCCAAAAGAATTGGCAAGCAAATTGTTTGGGAAGAATTGGCGATAGGTGTTGTATTCGGTAACCGAGTCGTTGTAATGCTGGCGTGCGAAAGCAATTTTGTTTTCGGTGGAAGTGATTTCTTCGCTCAACTGCATCATGTTGGGACTGGCTTTTAAATCTGGATAATTTTCCACCACCATATTAAAACGACCCAAAGCGGATTGCAGGTTTTGTTCTGCTTGCGAAAAGGCTTGAATCATTTCAGGATTGTTTAAACCATTTTTTAAAGAAGCCAATTCTTTGGCAGCAACATTGCGTGCTTCAATCACCGCTTCCATCGTTTCGCTTTCGTGTTTTAGATAGCCTTTGGCGGTTTCCACCAAATTGGGGATCAGATCATGACGGCGTTTGAGTTGCACATCAATTTGGGAAAAAGCGTTTTGATAGCGGTTTTTCAACAAAACCATACGGTTGAAAATCATAATCAACCAAGCCACAATCGCAACTAATAAAACAATGAGAATAACTTTGGATAACATTTTGATGACTCCTCATGAATGTTTGAAAATAATCAATTCAGGCAGCCTGAAAAACATCATTCAAAATTATAAACGATAAGATAAAGTTTATGAATATAAATCAAAGAACACCCAGCAAATCCTTATACAGGCAGCCTGAAAACAGTTGAAGCATCAGTTGAAGCATCCCTGCACAACGAGTAGATGTGAGAGGGCTTAAAGTGGTCGAAATCCCTACAAAACTGGCATCTGCGTTCTTTCGTTATGCTTTGTTTGAGGCACACTTTGCAGAAACTTTGGCTTGTTTGCGATGCCAATTTGTTATTGACTTTGTTATTACAATCTTGAACTGTGTTTGCATCTACCACTTTGGTAAGTGTTTTTAAAAATCAAAACGACATCCATACAACTTAACGAATAAAATTTAAAGCATTTTCCATCTTCTTGATTGGATTTATGAAAAATCGTTTGTATAATAAACCATTGATATTTTTCAGCCTGCCCATCATATTGAATAGGCAGCCTGAAAAAATGCTATAAGGAATATCATTATGAAAAAAACACTTTTTTTATTATGTGCAGGATTATTGGTCAGCCCCACTTTTGCAGATACGGTTTTTGAATGTCGTGATGCCAAAGGTCGTACTACATACACCGCTCATCCTGATCCTCATTGCAAAGAAATCCAATTAAAAAAAATGCAGGGTTATCAACCTCCTGTTTACTCTTCTTCTGTGGCAGAAACGCCTACATACAAAAATTATCAGCCTTCCCCAACCACTCGCGAGCAAAGAATCGCCGAAGCGGAAAAAGCGTTGGAAGAAGGCAAAAAAATGCGTATGGGTAATGAAAAAAATTACGCCAAATATCAAGAGCGTATTCGCCAACTGGAAGAAAATTTAGAAAAAGCAAAAAAATAAAGGAAAGGTCATGTTAAAAAAACTATGTTTTGTAGGCATTTTATCCGCTTGCTTAACTGTGCACGCAGGCGTGTATGAATGTATGCAAAATGGTAAAGTGGTTTATACCAATAAGAAGTCAGGTGCCTGCAAAGATGCCTCTTTGGGTAATTTGGGCTCTTATTCCAGCGATCACTCCGCATATGCTCATGTCAGCATTCCGCACAGTTCCTCTTCTTCCAGCGGTAGCAAATCCAGTGGTGGTAGTTTTTCTCGTGCCACTCGACACGGTACCGCAGCCGAACATGTTACCGCTACTGCACAAGCACAACGCGATACAGGTCGTTTGAGTATTCTGCAACGCGAATTGGCTAATGAACAAAAAGCATTGGACAATGCTACACGCAATTTGGCTGCTGCCAAAGCCGCTAAAAAAACACCTGACCAACTGACCGCTTTGGAGAACGCCGTCAAAGACCGTCAAGAAAATGTCGCCGCTTTGCAAAAAGAAATTTCTCGAATGTAATTATGTTGCTCACTTATCTGCGTCCCGCACGACCTGATGATTGTGAAACCATCCAAGTCGTGCATACTTTTTCTGTGCGTTATGCTTGCGAGCATTATTATGACAACACTGTTCTTAATGCTTGGTTGGCAAGAATCAATAAAGACGCTTATCTTAAAGCCATGAATGAAAAAATTCTGTGGGTAGCAGAATACAAAGGCAATATTCAAGGCTTTTTTCAACTGGATTTGGAAGAAGGCGATTTGGACGCTTTATATGTACATCCCTTTGTGCATCGTCATGGTTTGGGTACGGCCATGTTGCAGCGTGCAGAGTATATCGCTTATCAATCTGGTTTGGGTTTGCTGAAATTGTATGCTTCTCTTAATTCTGTAATGTTTTACGAACTCAATGGATACGAGCGTTTGGGTGCTTGCGAGTTGATGCTCAATCCACAGGTTTCCGTAAAAGGTGAATTGATGCGTAAATATCTGAATAGCGAAACTGTTATCGAAGCGTGATTTCTGTTTGATTTAAAAAAAACACCGTCATTTCATATTGTTCTACCGCATCCGTAATCATTTTCATTGAACGCAAAAAATCATTGGCTTGGGGCAAATTTTGAGTATAAGCAATCAGATGCTTGCGTGCGATTTTTACACCATGCTCTTTGCCATAAAAATCATACAACCATTGTAAATGCTGCAAAACGGTGTCTCTTTTTTCTTCGGCGGAAATATTTTTCAGGCTGCCTGAAAAACGCTGGGCGATTTGTGCAAAAATCCATGGACGCCCCATTGCAGCCCTGCCAATCATCACACCATCTGCTCCTGTTTGTTCCAATACATTCAAGGCTTTGTCCGCACTGTCAATATCGCCATTCACCCAAACAGGAATAGAAATTTGTTGTTTGACTTGTGCAATTAAATCGTATTTGGCTTCACCACGAAACATTTGTGTACGACTGCGTCCATGAATGGCAATCGCAGCAACGCCTGATTTTTCAGCAATGTGAGCAATATTCAGCACATTCAGATGTTCATCGTCCCAACCCAAACGCGTTTTTAGGGTAACAGGCACATCAACACTTTGTACGGTTTCACGCAAAATATCGCTTACCAAAGATTCGTTTTTCATCAAAGCACTACCAGAATCTGCACGACAAACTTTTTTTGCAGGGCAACCCATATTGATGTCGATAACTTCTGCACCCAGTGCCACATGATGGACAGCGGCTTGGACAATGGTTTCAGGATCCGCACCTGCAATTTGCACCACAATTGGAGATGCTTCACCAGTAAAATCAATGCGATGTTGGGTTTTAAAGGTATGTCGCAAAGTGGGATTGCCAGAAATCATTTCTCCTACCGTCCAGCCTGCTCCAAATTGGCGACACAATCGCCGCATGGGATTGTCGGTAATTCCTGCCATCGGAGCTAATGCAGTTGGAGAATTTAAAGTAAAATGAGCAATTTTCATAAAGAAGTTCAGCTTGCCTTATCTTGTGATTTCAAAACCCACTTCACGCACATTGGGCAAAATTGCTGGTTTGACTACACGCACTTTCACAGCATCAACCGCAAATTTTCGCAAAACAAATTGAGCGATTTCTTCTGCCAATGTTTCAATCAAGGCAAATCGTTGCGTTGCCAAATGTTCACGCAAATCCTCAACCAAAGAAGCATAATTCACAGCATCGGATAGTTGGTCGCTTTGACAAGCACGATGATTTTCAGGGAGCGTTAAATCCAAAGAAACTTCAACCACTTGCGAATGAATTTGTTCCCAAGACAAAGCCCCCAAGATGGTTTTTAGTTGAATTCCGTGTAAAAAAAGTGTGTCCATAGTGCATCTATTGATGGTATTTTTTCATTGTATTATGGCACTTATACTGAATATCCGTCATCATTTTGATAGAATGAAGCATTCTTTATTGTAGCCAAATACTCATGAACATTATAACCATTATTCTTGTCATTATTGCTTACTTAATCGGTTCGATTCCTTTTGCCATTATTGTTACCAAAGCAATGGCATTAGAAGACCCACGCAATTATGGTTCAAAAAATCCAGGTGCCACCAATGTATTGCGTAGTGGCGACAAATTGGCTGCCGCACTGACACTCATGGGAGACTTGCTCAAAGGCTTAATTCCTGTTGCATTGGTTTTATTTATGGCAAAAGCATGGGGGCAAAATGCTTGGGGCATTGCTTGTGTTTCTGTTGCTCCTGTATTGGGACATATGTTTCCTATTTTTTTGCGTTTTGCAGGGGGCAAAGGCGTTGCTACTGGATTTGGTGTTATTTTGGCATTGACCCCCTTAATTGCACTGATTGCTGTGATTGCTTGGCTGATTGTCGTTTTTGCGATGAAACTTTCTTCATTGGGAGCGATTGTTGCCTGTGTTGTCGCCGCAACGCTGGCTTTTTTCTTGACAGAACACCAAGCGTATGCCATTGCGATAGTCTTTATTGTTGTTTTGGTGCTGATTCGACATCATCAAAACATTCGCAATTTAATGGCTGGCACAGAAAGCAAAATCGGAAAAAAAACATAAAAGAAACCACAGCCAAACTGGTGGATTATGAGTATCGTTCAAAGTTGTAGTCGCACAACGAAGAAATGTGCGACGAATGCCAGTTTTGCAGGGTTTCTAAAACTTTTTCAGCTTGCCTGTTGATTGTAGAAAATCTTGCATTAAGAACTTTCAGGCAGCCTGAAAAGGTTGTATTAAGATTTTGGGGCTGTATTAGATTAGCCCAAAAAATTGTTAAATTCCACACCATTTTCGCAATGTTTTGAGTTGCTGTTTTGGTGTCCCATAGTTAAATCTAAACTCACATTCTTTCAAGAAAAGTGGGAAAGATTTGCGGT
>JAGCOT010000071.1 GCA_017645365.1 Neisseriaceae bacterium | reverse complement strand
ATATCGGCTGCACTTCTTGCTGTAACTTCTAATACAAAAAATTCAAGCAGTTTCTTCTGTACAGATTTCTTTAATTTACAATGCGTTATCTTCATTTTTGCAGTCTATCATAACTGCTAATCTAATACAGCCCCTTTTTTTTACATGAGTAGTCGGACTGTCTTTATAAAAACGAACTTTTTAGGCGTAATAGTCAAAATAGGTACTATTTTGAGTAGTTACGCCAAATATTTTTAGTTATCACTTTGCGATACTTAATGCTTGGCTCAAAAGGAAAAGCAAAATGGTAAAAAAAATGAGTTATGCAAAGATTTTAATCTGAATGTTATTTGCTGCTATCAACTGTTTCTGTGGGGGAGAAAGTAGGAAAGAATGAGAGAGGATAAACAAGCAGAAAAAACAATTATCAAACCATATATCAATATTGAAAAAGAGGATTTTAAATTATGGGAACTGAAAATTAACATAATAGAAGGCAATACAGTTACCCAAGCGTATAATTTAACGGTGATGATTAAGGATTGACGAATATCTTCTTTATTGCGGCATAATTTCAATTTTTCAACTTGCCTACTAATCCAAAGACCTGCCAATACCGATGGGATAATTAAAATAATCTAACCCAACATTGCACCCAAGACTATCCAACCTACGGGTTCTAATGCTCTATCAAAGTTTGTGTTTGTTAATAATGCAATAGGCAAAGTAATGATAAAAGCAACAACAGAAAGAATCATCAAAGTCCATGGTACATTAAAAATGCACTGCATTATTCGGTATTCTTTATACTTGGATTGTTCCATATTGTTTTTTATCTTTATTTTTATATCTGATATGAAAGGATTAAGTGAAATGATAATGTAATATTCATGCAGCCTGAAAAATGTCTATCCTTACTATATTGTGTATTGGTGGTTTTTCAGGCTGCCTGTTTTGATGAGAAAAGATACTGTTATAAGATTTTCTGTTTCATTTCACCTTTGGCGTATTTTTGAAACATTTTTTCTAATGAAATGGGCTTGATTTTATCTGCCTGACCTTCGCAACCAAATGCACGGTAGCGTTCTAAACAGATGCCTTTCATGGCTTTAATGCTTTCGGTGAAATATTTGCGTGGGTCAAACTCTGCCTTGTTTTGTGCCATAAAACGGCGTATAGCCCCTGTGCTTGCAAGGCGTAAGTCGGTATCAATATTAACTTTACGCACGCCGTTTTGTATTCCTTTGACGATTTCTTCCACAGGAACACCATAGGTTTCTGGAATTTCCCCACCAAATTCATTGATGACTTGCAACCATTCTTGTGGCACAGAACTCGAACCGTGCATTACCAAATGGGTGTTAGGCAAACGCTCGTGAATTTCTTTGATGCGGTCAATTCTCAAAACCTCACCGTCTGGACGGCGTGTGAATTTGTATGCACCATGACTGGTTCCAATTGCAATCGCCAAAGCATCAACATCAGTATCTTGAACAAAACGCACGGCCTCTTCAACAGATGTCAGCAGTTGATTGTGCTCCAATTTGCCTTCTGCACCAATCCCATCTTCTTCACCTGCTGTCCCTGTTTCTAAATTACCCAAACAACCAATTTCACCTTCAACAGAAACACCACAAGCGTGTGAAAATTGAACGACTGTGCGTGTAACCGCAACATTGTAATCGTAAGTTGATGGGGTTTTGCCATCTTCTTTCAGACTGCCATCCATCATCACAGACGAAAAACCTAATTGAATAGAACGCTGACAAACATCTGGTGATGTGCCGTGATCTTGATGCATCACCACTGGAATATGTGGAAATTCTTCAATCGCAGCCAAAATCATATGACGCAAAAATGGAGCACCTGCATATTTTCGTGCCCCTGCACTGGCCTGCACAATCACAGGTGCGTTTACTTCATCTGCTGCCTCCATAATGGCACGCATTTGCTCTAAATTATTTACATTGAATGCTGGAAGTCCGTAATGATTTTCAGCTGCGTGATCGAGTAACTGACGCATGGATACTAATGCCATAATATTTCCTTTTTAATAAGTGATTTTTATCGGTTTTTGGGTGAATTAGAAAGCAGTTTAAAACCGTCATCGCTGGATTGCTCTTTTGATTTTTTGGAGACGCTTTGCTTTACTTCATCAGTTTTGTTTTGGTGTTGCGTAACGCTTGATTTTTTTGGTTTGACGCTTTTCTTTTTCTTAACAGTTGTTTTTTCTGGCAAAGGTTCTATGGCTACTGGAAACAGAATTTCTTCCACAGGTTCAACTGGCTTGGTTTGGCAAGCACTTAAACATACGGCAGATAAAATACAAAACGCCATAACGATTTTTTTCATCATGATCTCCACTTCCAAATCAATCAAAAACTGATGGATTGTAACAAATTTTCAATCCTGAATTTTTGCAAAAATGACTATGAATAAATGGTATTAAGCAATAATCACATCATCTGGTAATTCGTTTTCTTTTGCCGCATCACCGCGTGGGAAATGTTTTTGTAATACCGAATCGATGGCTTCCAAGCCTTGCTTTAAACCCAAAATATAATGTTCTTGGATAAATTCATGTTGAATCAGCGTGCAAATGTTTTGCCAAATATCGACATCCACACGATGATGAATACCACGATCAACCACAATTTCCACCGCCCGATCGGCAAAATTGATGTACACCAAAACGCCGCAATTTTGTTCGGTATCCCAAACATTAAGTCGAGAAAACCATTGGCGAGCACGGGTTTTGGCATCTAAACGATTTAAAATATCCGCAGTACTTAAACTGGATTCCACCACAAAACGAATTTGTCCCAAGTGATTTTGCTCTGATGCAGCAATTTGAGTACTGATGATTTGCAACTCACTTTGTGGAAAATAGCGTTCAACACGAAAACGCGGATGTATCCAGTGTTGCCATAAGCGTTCTAATAAATTCATTACCAGCCTCCTGATGCTCCACCGCCACCGAAACTTCCGCCGCCACCACCGAAGCCTCCGCCACCAAATCCGCCACCGCCGAAGCCACCTCCGTTGCCCCATGAACCGCCACCATAACCGCTATGAGAAACAAAAGCACCACTACCAAATAAAAAACTGGCAATCGCAGCAATGATGCCAAAAAATAATGCTGTCAATATGCCAAATCCTAAAAGAAGCGATACAACGGATAAAACACCGCCTGTGGCAAGACTGCCGACTTTATCGCCCAAAGCCAATCGCAAAAAGGCTCCTGCGAAAATAAAACAAATCAACAATAAACCCAAGTATGAATCTTGATTGTTATTTTGATGGGTATTTTCTGGCAATTTTTCGCCTGCGATGAGTTTTTCGATTTGTGGACGGGTCATGCGCTCCACGATGGGGTCGGCGGCAACGTCGAGGTACGGGGATTGCAAATCCCCTTGAATAGAGAGGTGAGAGGCTTGCAGCTCCCTGATGTCCGGGCGGATGT
>JAGCOT010000070.1 GCA_017645365.1 Neisseriaceae bacterium | reverse complement strand
TTGACCGCAAATCTTTCCCACTTTTCTTGAAAGAATGTGAGTTTAGATTTAACTATGGGACACCAAGACAGCAACTCAAAACCTTGCGAAAATGGTGTGGAATTTAACAATTTTTTGGGCTAATCTAATACAGCCCCAAATTTTTTTTTATTTAAAGACAAAGCATATGAATAGTGATTGGTTTGGCAAGTTGCATCGCCGTTGGTATAAAGTTAGTTATTTTGCAAAACACGCCCATTTGGGCTTTTTGCCCCATTCCCTGATTGCCCAATCGCTCGAAGATGTGATTCGCGAATACCACAGGCAGCCTGAAAACATTCAACGCAATATCGACAAACGCGTCTCCTATTACAATCAATTAGAAGAAGTACAAACGATTTCAGGACATTTAGGCATTGTCGGTGCGTTTCCCAAAACAAAACCTTCTTCCTATTTTTATGATTTGGCTGATTTGTTACGCTATTTTCCAGCCCATACGCCATTTGCTTACGAATTTGGCGATGTAACCCATATTCCATCACAAGCTACTTTGGTCAAAAGCCGTCCGATTATGGGCAATAATCAAAATTCGATTATTTTAAAATTAGACAGCGTCCGCCATTTTTATACCTTGCCCGACCGCTTGAATTTTCAGGATAAAAAACCTTTATTGGTATGGCGTGGAGCGGCACATCAAGCCAATCGACAAACATTTTTAGAAAAATTTCACTCAAATCCTTTGTGTGATGCAAAGTGTATTCACAAAAAATCCATCAATAAGCCTTATCACGGCGATTTTATGAGCATTCAAAATCAACTCAAATATCGCTATATTTTGAGTTTGGAAGGGAATGATGTTGCCACTAATCTGAAATGGATTATGGCAAGTCAATCTTTGGCCGTAACGCCTTCGTTAAAATACGAAACATGGCTGATGGAAGGATTATTGCAACCTGATGTCCATTTTGTGCATATTGAAGATGATTTCAGCAATTTAGAAGAAAAATTGTCTTTCTACCAAAAAAATCCAAAGGCAGCCTGCAAAATCATCAGCAATGCTAACCAATGGATGAGCCAGTTTTTCGATAAAAAACAAGAGCTTATTACAGCAGTGTTAGTGTTGAAAAAATATTTTGAAAACACGCAAATATAATAGAAAAATCGCATGAAATAGTATTACGCCATTTAATCACGGCGAAATGCTATTCCATATCCAATCGTTCCATGCGATAACGCAAAGAGCGAAATGAAACACCCAGCAGTTGTGCTGCCTGTGTTCTGTTATCACTTGTCTCACTTAAAGCGCGTTTGATCAGCGTGCTTTCCACATGGTCCAAATATTCTGGCAATGATGTTTTGCCCAATACAAAGCGATTGGTCATCGGCGTGGTATCTTCGTTTTGTTCTCGATTTTTCGGCACAACATTCAGTTGTAAATCATCAGGTGTAATCGTTTGCCCTGCGGATAAAGCAACAGCGCGTTCCAAAATGTTTTCTAATTCGCGGAAATTGCCTGGATAACTGTACTGTAATAAGGCTTTGGTTGCCTGTTCGCTTAATTGTATTTTAGTGTTGCAATCAATCTTTTTAATCAATTCATCAATAAGAAAAGGCAAATCTTCTTGTAAATCACGCAAAGATGGCATTTTAAGACTGACGATGTTCAAACGATAATACAAATCTTGGCGGAAACGCCCTTCGCTGACTTCCTGCTCTAAATTTTTATGGGTCGCACAAATAATGCGAACATCAATCGGTTTTTCAGTATGCTCACCAATTTTACGCACAGCCTTTTCTTGAATCACACGCAAGAGTTTTACTTGCATAGAAAGCGGCAAATCTGCGACTTCATCTAAAAATAAAGTGCCTTGATGGGCAGCCTGAAAAAAACCATCACGATCGGCATCCGCACCCGTAAAACTACCCTTTTTGTAGCCAAAAAATTCACTTTCCATCAGATTTTCAGGAATCGCACCGCAGTTGACTGCAATAAATGGATGTCCTGCACGAGCAGATGCTTCATGAATACTGCGTGCTGCTTGCTCTTTACCAGTCCCCGATTCGCCTGTGATGTATACCGAAACATTGGATTGGGCTAATTTTTCAATCATGCGTCGCAAATCTTGAATCACCGCAGATTGACCCAACAAACGATGTTTTTTTACAGGCGTTGTTTTTTGGGCTGATGGTTTTTCTGTCGCAGTTTTTTCGGCGGTTTTGGTTTTTTTGCTTTCTTTATTACTTTCAGGCTGCTCGTGAATTTTGATGGCAGATTTCACCAAAGTTCGCAACTGGGCAAGGGTAATGGGTTTTTGAATATAATCAAACGCACCCAGTTTAATGGCATGAACCGCTTGATCGGCATTGCCAAAAGCGGTGATGACTGCAATCGGCGTATCCGATGTCTGATTGACATATTCAATCACTTCCAAACCTGTGCCATCAGGCATACGCATATCGGTAAGCACTAAATCGTAAGCATTTTTAGACAATTTATCTTTGGCATCCTGAACGCCTGATGCCATTTCAACCGTCAAGCCCATTTTCATCAGCGTCATCTGAATGAGTTCTCGAATATCTGCTTCGTCATCAACCACCAAAACAGGACGATATAATTGAAAAGTACTCATAAAATCACCACCAATTCCATCACCAAATCAAATGATTTTGTTTTTGTATTGTAGGTTAACCATGCTTTATTCGCTTGTGCCAATTCTTTGGCAACATATAAACCCAAACCTGTTCCTTCTTTGGAAGTGGTAAAAAAGGGCTCAAAAATCTTTTCTTCATTCCCCAAAGTTACACCTGGACCGTTGTCATGCACAGAAATCACAATTTCATTTTCAGAATAGGGTTCAATGCGAATTTGAATGGCATTTTGATCTTTTTTACTGTATTTCCACGCATTATTGAGAAGATTATTCAAAATTTGATGCAAATGTCCTTCGTCAAAAAAAATGGTGTAATCTATTGCAGTATTGATGCCAATCTTAATACAACCAACTGTATCCCGATTAGACAGCATAAATTCGGTTAAAAAATTCTTCAAATAAGGCGTTAAATGCACTAATTGACGATTCATGCGATCCCTGCGATTCAAAGATAAAATTTCTTGAATCATGACATTGATTCGATCCACATTGTGTTGAATAATGCCTTTTAAATGGGCTTCAACATCATCGTGATTGTTCTCCATCAATAATTCGTTTGCATGACCAATCGCCGACAAAGGATTGCGGATTTCGTGGGCTAAATTAGCGGTTAATTGTCCCAAAGATGCCAGTTTGTGTGCCTGACTTTCTTGGGCAATTTCGCCAGCGGAACGCAAAGAGATTAACAATAAAGAAGAATCATGTTCATACAAAGGTTGTGCATGAATATAAATTTCTTCATTTTCTGATGTGCTTTTGTCGTCAAAAATCTGATTGCCGTGTTTTTGCCAATGTTTGAATGTGCCCGATAATTTTTCACATAAGGTGTCAATCACTAAATCAGGAAAGAATTTTTTGGCTTGCTGATTGAATAAAACAATACGATTTTCTTGATTGACCACAATCACGCCTTCTTGCACCTGCTCTAATACACTGTGATTGAGTTTGTTGAATAATTCCAAGCGTTCTTCATTCAGTTGGGCGGATTGAATGGCACGGCGAATACTGCTGGACGCATACGAACTCAAAAAGGCAATCAAAAAGCACGCTCCTGATAATAATCCCGTTTGAATAAAAACAGTATCTTCTTGACGCTTGGTCAGCAAAGTGGATGTCATCAGCAAAACTGTGGCAAATGAAGCATAAGTGAGTTTATTTTTACCACCATGACTGACGCAGGCTGTGGCAACAAAGGGCAAAACCAAAATACCAAAACCTGTTTCCACCCCCCCTGCAATGTGCATCAGGGCAATCATCATTATGAGATCAATTAAGTTGATGGGCGATGGTAAATTGGCATCACTGATTTGCCTTTGCGGGAAAATCAGCATGGCAATAATAAAGATTGTATCAATGCCCAGCCAAATATAAAACAGATGTGGTTCAAAATGAATCAGGCTATTGGGCGAACGACTGACGAAAATATAAAACACCAAAACCGCCAAACCCACCACCATACGCATGATGTTAATCAGCGTAGGAAGATACGCAATCGTGCGATTGATGTGTGCGACCGACAATTCCTGTTTCATATGATTCCTTAATCGGTATTGGGTTTTGAAAGGTTTTCAGGCGTTGGCAAATGGGAGGCTTGGGGCAGTAATAATGCTTTCAGGCTGCCTGAAAGCCCCATCGGCTTGCCTTTTCTGGCTCGTTTGTTGATAACGGTTTCTAATGGCAAGGTGTCTTGATACACCGCACCACGCCGACCAACACTTTCAACAATATATTCTTTGCTTTGCGTGATGATGATGTGTTCTAAATAAACACCATCTGCCATGCTGACTAATTGTAACCCACGACCTTTACTTAATTCTTTGACCTCATTCAGTAAAAACGCCAAAACGCGTGGTTCCGATGTTGCCAATAAAACATACACTGAACTTTCAGGTTGCCTGTCTTGTTCAGATAAAGCAATCGGTGGTAACACTTTTTCGCCGTTTTCAATCGTCATCAAAACTTTACCTGCTTTTTGTCGTGTAACCATGTTTTCAAAAGAGCAGATAAAACCATAGCCACCAGTGCCAGCTAATAAATAGCGTTGTTCAGGTTGCCCACTTAAAATCGCCACAATAGACGCGTTGTTTTGAATATCAATCAATGATGCCAATGGCACGCCATCGCCACGACCACCTGGAATTTCTGATGCGTCAATGGTGTAACTGCGCCCCTGCGAATCCAAAATCGCAATCGGATTGACCGTGCGAGTTTCAATCACCTGCAATAAATCATCGCCGTCTTTGAATGTGGTTTGCGATAAATCCAAATGATGCCCAGCACGAGAACGAATCCAACCGCGGCAAGAAAGAATAATGGTAATCGGCTCATCTGCGGTGGTTTGTACCAAAGTTGCTCTTTCGGCAGATTCAATCAGCGTGCGGCGTGCATCGCCGTAAGTTTTCACATCTTGATTGATTTCTTGAATAATCAGGCGTTTTTTAGCTAATTCATCACCAAGAAGATGGTTAAGTTCTTGCTGTTCTTCTTGTAATTTTTGCAATTCGCTTTCTAATTTAATCCATTCCAAGCGTGCTAATTGACGCAGACGAATTTCCAAAATATCTTCTGCTTGAATGTCTGTAAGCGAAAATTTCGCCATCAATTCTGGCTTGGGTTCATCGGCATGACGAATCACATGAATCACTTCATCAATATGCAAATAAACCGTCATTCGTCCTTGCAAAATATGAATTCGCCGCTCCACTTGCCCCAAACGATGTTGCAGGCGGCGTGTTACGGTTTGGGTGCGAAAATCCAACCATTCCGCCAAAATGGATTTCAAGCCTTTTTGTGCAGGTCGCCCATTTCGCCCCATCATGACTAAATTCACAGAAACATTGCATTCCAAATCCGTTTGTGCCATGAGTGTATTCATAAACTCATCAGGGTCAATGCGAGAAGATTTGGGTTCAAAAATCAAGCGTACTGGCGACTGGGCATCAGATTCATCTCGCACCTTGTCTAATAAAGAAAGCATCAGTGATTTGGTGTTTTGCTGGTCTTGGGTGAGTTGTTTTTTGCCTGCTTTGGGCTTGGGATTGGTGAGTTCTTCAATCGAAGATAAGATTTTTTGTGCCGAAACAGAAGGAGGTAATTCATACACCGCCACTCGCCACTGTCCGCGCGCTAATTTTTCTACTTCATACCGAGCACGCACGCGAATGCTGCCTTTCCCTGATTCGTAAATTTTTAACAAATCAGCATTAGAAGTAATAATTTGACCGCCCCCTGAAAAATCTGGACCTGGAAGATAAGTCATCAAATCGGCAGTTTCCAAGCGTGGATTTTTCAATAAAGCCACTGCCGCCTGACCTACTTCACATAAGTTGTGCGATGGAATTTCGGTTGCCATGCCTACCGCAATCCCTGATGCACCATTGAGTAAAACAAACGGCAACCGTGCGGGAAGCAATGCAGGCTCTTCAAAAGCACCGTCATAATTGGGGATAAAATCCACCGTCCCCATGTCCAATTCAGAAAGCAATAGTTGTGCAATGGGCGTTAAGCGAGCTTCGGTATAACGCATGGCAGCAGCGGTATCGCCATCGCGAGAACCAAAGTTGCCAATACCATCAATTAAAGGATAGCGTAAAGTAAAATCCTGTGCCATGCGAACCATAGCATCATAAGCAGAACTATCGCCATGCGGATGATATTTCCCCAAAATTTCACCCACCACGCGTGCGGATTTCACAGGTTTTGCCCCTGCTGCCAATCGCATATCGTGCATGGCGTATAAAATGCGTCTTTGTACGGGTTTCTGACCGTCTGCCACATCAGGCAATGCCCGTGATTTCACAACACTCATTGCATACGCCAAATAGGCTTTTTCAGCATATTCGCCTAACAGAAGTGCATCGTCGGTAATGGGATTAAGCGTATCATCAGACATAAGTATTTTTTATGGTTAGCATAGTTAAAAAACGCGTCATTGTAGCAAATTTTATGCCACTCTAATTTGTCGCTTTAAATCCATCAACCTTTTAGCAGAAATATCATAAATTTAAACAATAAAAATGACACAAAAACGGTTTCTTGTGCTACATTTTCAATAACTTTTGATGCCTTGCATTTTTTTAGAATTAACCAAGACCACACCTTAAAAACGAGGTGTGGCTTTCATTGTTATTTTGTCCTTAAACCATGAAAAAGTTACTTATTGTTTTGGTTTCGTGTTTATTCAGCCCTCATACGATGGCTGCGGTAACTTGTCATGTTTTAGGTGTTTTGGAAGGTGATGTTTTCACTTGTCTAACCAAAGAACAAAACATTTTTAAAGTGCGTATTCACGAAATTGACGCACCTGAACTTTATCAACCGTATGGCATGGAGTCCAGAAAGCATTTACAAACTTTAATTGGTGATACGGATGTAACTTTGCACAATGCCAAAGTCAACGGTCGTTTTTTATTGGCCGATGTGATGAAAGGCGATGTTAACATCAGTTATAAAATGATTGAAGACGGTTATGCTTGGGTGAATCGTTCAGATGTCGTCCATTTAAACGAATTAGATGATTTAGAAAGAATGGCACAACGCAAAAACATCGGCTTGTGGAAAGACCCATATCCCATTTATCCGCCCATTTGGCGACAAGACCACAAGGACAACTTTAAATCATCTTTTTATAAAGAAGCACATGGCAGATAGACCTTATGCTAATAACAGGCAGCCTGAAAGTATTTCCCATACGGGGGAAAATAATAAAACAGGCAACCTGAAAGCATTTTTGGAGTAAATCAAAATACTGAAATGAAAAAGCGTTTTCATCTTACATCTCGCCGTCATCAAAAGCGTACGCCGCCTTTTTGGCAGACCAACATGCCTTATTTGCACGAAACCAATATTTCGTTTGCGGGTTTTCGTGCGTTGGGCTATGTGATGGCATTTTTGGGCGGTGCGATTAACGCTGGCGGTTTTTTTGCAGTAGCACGCTACACTTCGCATATGTCAGGAGCATTGGCAGAAATGGCGGATCGCATTTACACAGGCGAATGGAAAATTGCCTTAACCGCTTTTTTGATGTTTGTTTGTTTTGTTTTAGGTGCAGCTCATTCCAGTTGGACGATTTTATGGGCGAAGCGACATCGTTTTCGCAGTTCGCATGGCATTTCCATGTGGATGGAAGCAGCTTATATGCTCATTTTCGGTATTTTAGGAGCGTCTTTGGGACAATGGGGGAGCGAGTTTTTCTTATCGCCCACCATTATGCTGATGTGTTTCATCATGGGCATGCACAACACGGTGATGACCATTTTATCTCGCGGAGTGATTCGTTCCACACATATGACAGGTTTTGCTACCGACATTGGCATTGAACTGTCCAAAGTTTTGTATTACAGCCGCAGCAACAATCCGCGATTGCCTGATGTACGAGTCAATATGCCCAAAATCAAACTGTTTTCGGGGGTGATTATCAGTTTTGTATTGGGCGGCATTGTCGGTGCTTGGGGCTTTTATGTTTTAGGATATAAATTTGTATTTCCAGTGGCCGCTGTTTTATTTTTATTAGGCTTTGGCTCGATTGGCTACGATGTGCGATTGCGTCTGCGAATTTGGCTTTACCGTCGCCATCGCCGCACTCACTCATCAGAAGAAAAACAGGCACCCTGAAAGAAACCCTATTTGAAAAAATCATCCATCAGAGTAAAATCTTTTTCAGGCTGCCTGTTATATGATTTCCCCCTGCATGGGAAATGCTTTCAGGCAGCCTGAAACAAAGTAAGCAACTTTGAACGCTTTTTACATCTACCAGTTTTAAAGTTTCACTCTTACTCAAAAACCATTTTGAACATCCATTTAGAATTTTTTAAATCATGATTTCTTCCACTGTTTTACAATCCATTGCCGATATTTGGCAACTGTCGTCCAAACAAATCAAAATACAACAAAATGCGGATACTTTAACGATTACACTGCCTTTTCCATTATTCAATCAAGAGACAGAATATCAAGCACAAGTGCAATCCATTTTGCAACAACATCAAATAAATATACAAAACATTCGTTTTGATAGCCAAATTCAAACGCATCAAGTCAAAGCAGGCATTAAAACTTTATCAGGTGTCAAAAATGTGATTGCCATTGCATCAGGCAAAGGTGGAGTTGGCAAAAGCACGGTAACCGCCATGCTGGCAATGGCATTGGCACAATCAGAAGCCAAAGTCGGCGTTTTAGACGCAGATTTATACGGACCATCACAGGGCATTATGTTTGGCATCGAAAACACACAGCCCAAAGAACGCAATCAGCAATTTATTCCCATTGAAAAATACGGCATACAACTGATGTCTATGGATTTTTTAGTTCCCAAAGGACAAGCATTGGTATGGCGTGGACCTTTAATCAGTCGTGGTTTACAACAATTATTTTCGCAAACTGCTTGGCAAGATATTGATTATTTGCTGGTGGACATGCCACCTGGTACAGGCGATATTCAACTGACCATCACACAAATCATGCCTTTGACAGCAGCAGTCATTGTAACTACACCACAAGACATTGCTTTGGCGGACGCACAAAAAGCGATTGATATGTTTCAAAAAACACAAATTCCCATATTGGGATTATTAGAAAACATGGCGATTTATCAATGTCCTTGTTGTGGACACCAAGAAGCTATTTTTGGCGATCACGGAGGTCAATCAATGGCTGCACAATACAATATTCCTTTAATGGGACAATTTCCATTGATGAAATCCATTCGCGAAATTACAGATCAAGGACAATTACAAGATTTACCAGACAATATCGCTCATTTATATCAACAATCTGCACAAAAAATAACGCAGGCATTAGCAAAATTAGGCAAAGATTACAGTCGCGTTTTCCCTCAAATGGTTGTTGAAAAAAAATAAAATTCAGGCTGCCTGTTTATGATTTTCTGTTATTCAGGCAGCCTGAAATGATATTTTAAAATGGATAGCAAAAAGCAACCATGAATCAACTCGTAGCAAGATAACAACGCTTATCAATCAAAAACGCCTTTAATCGCAAAGATTAAGCGTATTAAATTCAAAAATGTAGTATCCTTAACCAAAACATTTTGGAGTTTTCTCATTATGTATTTACGCAAACATAATACCCAACATGGTTTTACCTTGATTGAGTTGATGATTGTCGTGGTATTGATTGCTATTTTTGCGACATTCAGTGCGCCTTCAATGGGGAAAATGATGGCACGCCAACGGGTTAAAACCAATGCACAAGCCGTTGCAGACGCTTTGAATTTTGCACAATCCGAAGCCATTCGTACAGGTAAAGTAGTGATTGTTCAGCCTGCCAAAATCAAAAACGATGGCACACTTAATGGTACAACTACATGGAAGAAAACAGATTCTGCCACTGCCAATGGCTTGCTGGTTTTCGCTGATGAGCCTACAAAAGACCATAATACGCTGGCATATGATGATGATGAAGATTTACTAACCATTGCCTACAAAGGAGCAACTACCGTTGCCGTAGGGGCGCGTGATTCACTGACTATAAACACCACTCCCAATAAAAAGGTAACAGGCTCTATTGGGGGATTAACCTACATCAGCAACGGTCAGTTATATGTCAGCGGAACGCCAAGTGCAGTAGCTGCGGGGGGGCATAAAGGCAGTTTAGGTGCTCCTGGTCTAACCGCACGCATCATTGTCGCAGAAAGAACATTCCAAAAAGACTTTGACATACCAACAGCATTTTGCCGTGTGGTTAAAGTGAATAGTTTTGGCAAAGCAACTGTATGCACCGAAGAAGAATCCTCAAAAGCAAGGGGAACGGCAACAAACTTTTGCTATTGCGATTTAAACTCTCTTGATGATGGAAAATAATCGGAGAAAGTCATGAGAAATATTGTATTCAAACAACAACAAGGTTCTACATTGATTGAAGTCATGGTGTCTATGTTTATTATTGCATTAGGCGTAATGGCTTTAATGGCAATGCAAGTGCGTTCTGCTGCTGCCATTACAGAAGCCGAAAACATGAACATTATTGCCCAAGCAACACAAAATTATGTGGAAAACATGGCGACCAATCCACATTTAAAGGCAACGGCTTCCGCTGATAAAACTGAAAAAACCTATAACCATTATGCAGGTGATGTAGCCGCGACATCAACAAAGCCAGTTTTTACAAATTTCAGTGATAAAACTACTGCACAAGTAGAATTGGCTAATTTCCACAAGCAATTATTTGGTTATCAAATTAGCAAGATTAAAGGCTTGGATGGTCCAGCTACTATCAAGATTAAAGATGAAGGTGTTGCCAAAGTATTAAATGTTACATGGAACATTACCAATGACGATGGTAAGAAAAATTCAAGTCATGCATATAGTTACAGCTATGTTCTTGAAAACAACTGATAAAAGCAAAGAGGTTTAATTTATGAATAACAAAACACCACGCGCTTATCAAGGTTTTACTTTGGTTGAATTTATGGTCGCCAGCGTATTGGGGTTGGTGGTCATTGCAGCCGTTGGCGGTCTTTATAGTTACAACCGTAAATTAGGGGATATTGCCAACAAGCGTTCCCAAGTTCAGCAAGAGTTGCGTACTGCTGCTGAAATGTTTACACGCGATGCACGCATGGCAGGTTCTTTTGGTTGTGTTTCTTTGGGGCGAAAAACCGCACCTGATGCGCCTGGTGCAGTAGATTTCACCGTTCACACAACTGCCCCTCAACCTGATAGTGGCTTTGCTCACTTAAAACCCATTGGGACAGGGAGTGCTGGTGTCTCGGTCGATAGTTTTGGTGTTCGTATTTGGGGTAAAACCAGTATCAGTGCAGCCCATATTCCAGTTTTGGATACAGGGGATAAATTCACCGCAGATTCTGATGCCATTGCTTTTTATTATGGCTTGGGTGATGTTGTCCCTGAAACTGGCGTGGCTACGGGAGCTAATTTTAACAAACCTGATCAGGGCAATTATGCTGTACAACAAGCATTTGATAATAAGGAATATTTAGTAGCAACCGATTGCAATAAACTTGAATTGTTGTTGCCTGCTGCAAAAAGTGCCACAACCATAAGTTCCACTCATATTCCTGATGGAACTTTAACCAGCCTGAATCAAACCAATTTAATGAAATATGTAGCAGTTGCTTATATGGTAGGTTATGTAGGTGCAGATGTGGCAACGGCAAAAGCCAATGGCACTTATGGTTTATACCGCATGGAGTTAGGGGAAGAAGGCAAATGGACAGCACCACAAATGTTGGCAAAAAGCGTAACAGGAATTGAAACCATTCAGTTTGCCCATATTCCAGATTGTCCTGACCCAAGCATCAATACCGAAGGTCCTGCCAACCAGTACACCGTTTTGATGGGCGGTAGTGCAACTTACCGACCTGGTGGCACTGCCAAAGAGGTTCCTCCTTCTGCGGTTACTATGGTTTTAAAATATGACTACGATACGCTGACACATAGCGGGGCAAGAGATATTGCTACTGGCGGTAAGAATAACGAGTTTTACATCACCGCCAATATTCGTACTGGCAGTTATTGTGCGAATAGGCGTTTGGCCGCCGCCCCATAATCTACAATGGGACTGGCTAACATGACAATCAAAAATTTGTGCAGGCAGCAATCGTCTGCTACAAAATGAAGCATTTGGAGCATATTGAAACATGAAACAAGTTAATTTGAATTCACGCCAACAAGGTTTCTCCTTAATTATGGTATTGGCAATGATGATGATTATTGCCTTAATGGTGATAGCAGCATCTCACACCAGCAGTACAGAAGTTCGTATGGCTGCCAATAGTGCAGATGCACGCTATGCATTTAGTATTGCTGAAAAAACCCTGCTTTTTGCAGAAACAGAAGCCGCTAAATTAAACTACCATACCGTAGCAGGTACTTATAAAATAAAAACAAAAGCAGAAATTGAAAACACATTCCCAGGTACGCCAGGTCAGTGTTCCGCTACTGATGGTAAATGTGCTTATGATAATCGTGGTGGTTCTAGCGACAAGCGTACTACCCCTTGGACCAGTGCTGATACTTGGAAAAATAAAAGTAAAGAAATCGATGATGCGGCTAGAATTGTCGAAGCAGCGAATACCGCACAACGCCCTCGTTACATCATTGAATATTTGGGGGAGCATACTGTTGATGGTGCTAACCAACGCTTAATGCGTATTACCGCTCGTTCTTGGGGGAAAAATAACAAAACATCCGTGATGGTACAATCTACTATTGCATTGCCAATCAGCAGTTAATGTGTCATACTAACCCAATGATTGAATGTTTCTGGATGAACTTCTAAACATTCAATCATTTGGACTTTAATCGCAAGGAAAACATTTATGTCTAAACGCATTTCACAAGGCTTTACGCTGGTAGAAGTGATGATTGTGGTGGCCATTGTGGCTATTTTAACCGCTATTGCCATTCCTTCTTATGGCAATCATGTACAAAAAAACCGTTTCGGCGTTGCAAGAGCCATGATTATGGCAGGTCGTCAGGATATTATGTCCAGTAAAATGGTTTCAGGGGAATTAACCCAAGCCAGTGCGACTGCGGCACTTAATGGAATAAACTCGACTTCTGATTACAAAAAACACTTTGATTTAACCGTTAGAGTTGCTGATGGAAAGTTGAATAGCTTGGAAGCTAAGCCTAATGACGGTTATGATGGTCGCGTCATTTATACTGCCGCAGATGGGAAGTTTGAATATATTTCTAATAAATATCCAGGTGCAGCCAGAAGCATGAAATCTTTGCCTGATACCAAATAAGCATTTCTTATCATAAAGGCAACCTGAATAATTCTTTCAATACTTTTAATCAGGCAGGCTGAAAACAAAACCGCCCCAAATTAAGGGCGGTTTTTATATATTGCCAGATTGGCGAAGTCAATAAAGATTTGCGAAACAAAAAACCTGCGTTTCTGCGAAACTAAAATCTTGCCTAACTCATTGTTATATCTTCGATTTGAAGTACTATTGCAACTTTGAACTGCACTCACATCTACCAGTTTTGCAGGAATTTCTAAAACTTATTCTGATACCAATGACTTCGTCAAAACATCAATATCATGCAAATAAGAGCCTATGCCATCATGATTGACAATAACCACCACCGCCAATGGATTTTGCTGGCGGTTATTAGGCAGAAAATATCCTGCATACGCACGGACATTTTTCAGGGTGCCTGTTTTTAAATGCAATGTGGGCATATCTTTTAAACGGCGTTTTAAGGTACCATCCACCCCAGCAATCGGCAGACTGTCGATAAAAGTTTTGGAAAACGATTGCTGATAAGCATCTGCCAACATCAACGCCAACATTCGTGCAGAAACCCTTTCTACACGCGATAAACCTGAACCATTTTCCAAAACCAACGATGATGGATCAATGCCATGTCGGCTTAAACTTTCTTTAATGGTATTTTTGGCAATTTCAATCGTGTCTTCTGCCGAAAAAGATGTTCCCAAAGTGAGAAAAATACTTCTGGCAATCAAGTTATTGGATTGCTTGTTCATGATGCGAACAACTTCCGATAACGGTGGAGAATAATGTTTTGCCAATACTTTGGCATCGTTGGGAGCCGTGCCATCTAAAACTTGATTGACGCCTTCTCCGCCCAAAAATCGCCATTGTTCTACAAAACGATTGGCAGATTGACTGGTTTCTTTTTTATCGGTAATTACCGCAGGTGATTGGCAATTTTCATCATCTTCACTTTCGCACAAAGAAGATAAAGATAATTTCGTAGCAGCCAAATGATGTGGGTCAGGAGCAACAGTAAACCATCGACCTTTATCGTTACCAAAATTGGCGGCGGTAGCCACATGACTCCAAATCGAACGATCCATAATCAGGCTGCCTGAAATATTGCGAATACCCTTTTTTTTCAGTTGATTTTGCATATCGCTTAACGCTTGGGCGTTAAAAACAGGATCGCCAGAACCTCGCCAATAAATATTGCCGTCTAAAACACCGTGTTGAATTGAAGCACGGCTTGTCCATTGCGTTTGCCAACGAAATCGTTCGCCTAATGTATCCAAAGCAGCGTAGGTTGTTACCAATTTCATCACCGAAGCAGGATTCATCGGGCGATCGGCGTTATGCTCATGAATAAATTGTTTTTGTTTGATGTCGTAAATGGCATACGCCACACTGGAAGACGGAATCCGCCCCATCGTAACCGCATGAGCGGAAAGGGAAAACAATAAAACGATAGTCAATATGATTTTAGGAATAAAATAATTCATTGTTTTTCTCTAATTTCAGGCAGCCTGAATAATAATTTGATTGGGACATCATTTTACCCTTGAAGTTTCATTATAATGACGCCATTTAACCATTTTTAATCATTTAAAGACTGATATTTATGATGAATCACGAACAAAATAATCCTGAAACAGAAAATCCAGTGGAAAATCCAGTAGAAAACGAAACTGCGGAAGACGCTGTTTTTGTTGCTCCAAGCATAGACGATTTACAAGCACGCATTGCAGAATTGGAAGCCCAACTGAAAGATGAACAGTTGCGTGCAGCCGCACAGGTGCAAAATTTAACACGCCGTCATCAAACGGAAATGCAAGACGCTCATAAATTTGCCGCTTTTAAATTTGCACAAGAAATGCTTCCTGTGAAAGACTATTTAGAAATGGCATTGTTGGACCAAAGTGGGCAGTTTGATGCACTTAAAATGGGCGTGGACATGACTTTAAAACAGCTGATTTCCGCTTTTGAAAAATCCAGCGTTAAAGAAATCAATCCGCAAATAGGCGATATGTTGGATCCCAATTTGCACCAAGCCATGAGCAGCGAGCCATCTGATGCAACGCCCAACAGCATTATTCGCGTTATGCAAAAAGGCTATGCTTTGAACGAGAGAATTTTGCGTCCTGCAATGGTAGTCGTTGCGGCGGCGTGAAATTTTCAGGCTGCCTGTTTTTCAGGCAACCTGAAAACGAAGTTTTGACAAAGTCAAAACGAGTTTCTGCGAAGCTAAAACGAAGTTTTGACAAAGTCAAAACGAGTTTCTGCGAACGAAGTGAAACTAAAATTTTGTTCGCTTTATAAAAAACACTTTCCATTATCTATGGAAAGTGTTTTTGTTTGATGGCTAAAATTTACTTGCTTAATGATTGACCGCCAGTGATTACCGAAGTATTTGGGTGAATTTTTTCCATAGGACTAATCGTGTTGCGAGTAGTATCTATTTTAAAGGCGTGCCAGACTGTACCTGCTTTATCGGTGGGAACATTAAAATAAGCCATTTGTTTACCGACATTATATCCTTCACCGCGAGGGTCTTGTGTCCCTGCTGAATGGACGGTAACTACTGCTCCAGATTGCGATAATGCACGGCTATTGGGATTACCTCTATTGGAGTAATCATGCACATAGAAGTTGTATTGACCATTCTGTATTGTGTTAATCCGAGTTTGTTCAGGACGATTAGCCCCACCTGCATGATGCGAAGTATCATCACGATACAGCAATACATTCGGTGCTTTTTCTAAACTGCCCCTGTTAGAAAACCAAACATGGAAATTGGAACCATCTCCCATAGGACCAGTTAAATGTGAATCTAAATCAGAAGGACGGTCGTTCCATCCCAATACAATATCCACAGGGGCTTTGAATGGAACAGTACCTTCAGAATAAAATGGATTTTCTTGCAAAGTTTTGCGGTAGTTTTTATCCGCAGGATTGTAGTAAGCATTAGTTGATGCCGCACCTGGATGACTGGTATTCCAAGTGGTTGTAGTACTGGTTGAGTTCAGCATGCTTAAATCGAGTTGGAGTTTAGTTTCATTTTGTTCTCCTATCCATACAGCATACCCTTTTTCATCAATGCTCCAATAATGTATCCAAGCCATATCGGGATTAGGTTCAATGGTATCCAGTATTTGCCAAAATTGTAGTATTCCTGCTGGAATATTTAAACGCTTGCCTTGTTTAGATGCTTCATCAATATAACTTTTATAATTTTCTGAAAACTCCGCTATAGTTGCAAACCAAGAAAGGAAGTCTTTCTTTGCGGAATTTGGATCAGGCATGGGGTCATGTAGGTCTTCACTCGTTCTCCCTTCAGGGACAAGGAGTCCCAACCAACTAACAAATTTGCTACCAAATTTGCCTAATGTTTTTCCCCCATATTTATAGAATATTTTAAGTATGGTACTAGAAGAAGCTGAAGCAACCGCCATTGAACCAATCCCTGCTGATATTCCAGCGATTGTTGGGAGATTAACAAAACCACCTGCAAATTCTTTCCAATAATCTTCGGAACTAACATCAAACAAACTTGATAATTCAGGATACGCGTTTGACAATTCTTGTGCATCTTTTCTTAAATCATTGACAGCAAGAGCTCCGTCGATTGCAGCAAAAACACCATTTAGTGCTATACCAATTTTCAGATTGTTCATTTTTATTTCATTTATGGCATTTATCTTACTGGTGTTGCTTGCATATTTTTTAGCAAAATCTTTAGTATCCTTTCGCAATGTGTCTAAAACTTCCTTTAAATTGGCTGTTGATTTATTCATTTCATCAAGTGCCTTATTCCACGCCTTGTATTGTTTTTGTAACTTGAATTGTTCATTTTTTAAATTTTTGATTTTTTGTTGAAGAAGTTTTGCATTAAGTTCATACGCCCGCTTTTTGTTTCCGTTACTACTCTTTGCGAGATTTAATGCATTTGTTTTCTTCTCTTCAAATACTTTAATTTTATCTTCAATTTCAGAATTTTTATCAAGCAATTTTGCAACAATATCTTTTATTTGTTGATTTTTTTGTTCGAAAAGTTTTATTTCTTCATCTAATTCTTTTGTATCAAACACTTTTCCCAATACTACTCCAACTCCTGAAAGTATAAGAGAACGGTTTGTACGGCAAGCATCGGTTGTGCAAAACCCTTTTGTCGTTGTATTATTTTCTTCTGTCTCTCCTGCCCATCCCAACGCCACATTTGAAACCAAAGCCAAAGAAACTGCCAAAGCCACTGTTGTTTTACGCATGGTACGCATTTTTTAATCCCCCTAAAAACTTAAAATTGATATTTCAGGCTGCCGAATAAATTCCAGCCACGATAATGTTGTTCTCCCAAATTAGGCGTTTCCTTGTCTTTCATAAGAAAGCGTTTTGCTGATAGGGAGAGAGAAGCATTAGGGCTGATTCGGTAGTTGTAATTCATACCGAAACCCACTTTGGTGCGTGCTGGAAGATATAAAGCATTGATTTGGTCATAACCGTTGCTGGTAATTTTTAAATAGTCCACAACCACGCCAACGCTATGTCTTTGTTTGAAAGCAACGCTATAACCTGCATTGAGCCAATGAGTTTTCCCGTTGCTGTTAAATTCTTCAATTTCCAGATCACCTGTGAAATTGTTGATGTATTTATCTTTTTTGCGATACGAATAACTGTATCCGCCATAAACGGTTTGATTGGGCGTTACTGCAAATTGTCCGCTAATATCCGCCGTCCATAAGTCGCCTTTTTGATAATAAGGTGCCCTATCTCGTTTGGTAATTCCTGAATGTTGATAAGATAAACCTGTTTGTACTTGATAGCGTTGGTCGGTGTGGCTGTATTGCAAGGTAATAATCGTGTCATCACCAGGATGAAGTACATCGTTGTCTACATCACGATTGGGGTCAAATTCGCCACGAAAAATGCGGCTCACTCCCAAACCCACTGTGTCTTTGTTGGTGAAAGAATGGGCAATGTTAATCGCTGGCGTAATGTTAAAACCCTCGCCTAAACGCGTTTGCCATACTAAATTGCCATCCATAATGGCGTTTTTTTCATCGCCTGCCAAACTGTCTTTGCCTGTGGGAATATTCATTGACAAATTAAAACGCACTGGAAAACTTTTTTGCTGAAAAGCGGTGTAAGCAAAACTAACAGAAGTATCACTAAAACCTTTTGCCGTGCCTTTTTCATCAGGCGAATTGTTTTGAGAATAAATATAGGCATTTCGCAAACCAGCGTTAAATGCACCATATTGATAAGATACATTCCACGGCATCACATATTGCCAGCCATGACGACCATTATCGCCTTTCCAGTTGTAATAATGGCTATCTGTACTGATGGTTAATTGTCCTTCTTGTGCAGAAGACGCCAAAGCCTTTTCAGGCTGCTGTGCCGTAACATGAGTAGCAGTTTCTTGTGCTGCTGTTTCAGCAGGTGTTAAAGCACGGTCTGTGGGTTCGGAAGATACTTGCCCATCAGCAAGTAAAGTATGGGGCAATAAAGAAATACCCATTAAAGAAATGTACAGTAATTTATTCATCATTCAGTCTGCATTCTATGTAAGGTCAATCAGATAAGTTTATTGAACAAGCGTGCTTGTCAATAAGCACGCTTGTGATAGGGTACCCTATCACGCATTACATAATATAGACAAAAAGATAATAAAATAAATGCTTTGATGGTGATATTGAAAATTTTTAAGTATTTTGATTGTTTTTTTGGGTGGATTTTAGGCAGCCTGAAAATCTTTCAGCCTGCCTGTTTTTGCTAAAAATCATGCGTTTTGTTGTAAACGCACAAAAATAGGTGCAAAAGCAGTTTCTTGGGTGGTAGACAACAAGCCTTCTTTCATCAATTCCAGCATGGCGATAAAGGTGGTAACCACCAAAGTTGCCCCTTTATGAATGTCGAATAACGATTCAAAACGCACCCAATAGCCTGCTTGTAGTTGTCGCAAAATGGCACTCATTTGTTCGCGTACAGAAATGGTTTCTTCACTAATGGTGTGATGCTGAAATTGCTTGGCTCTTTGCAAAACCATTAAATAAGCTTGTTGTAAATCCGAAATATCCACTTGCGGTGGGTGGGTAAAAACGGTGCGAATTTGCGGCAAACTTGCCCATAAAAAATCACGCCCTGCTTGTGGTATTTGATTTAACTGTACCGCTGCATATTTCATTTGTTCATACACCAATAAACGGCGTGCCAATTCCGCACGCGGATCGGCTTCTTCTTCGCTTTCTTCACTTTTGGGGCGTGGCAACAGCAAACGCGATTTAATTTCTATCAACAAGGATGCCATAAACAAATATTCTGCCGCTAAATCCATAGAACTCATTTGTTGAATGTACGCCAAATACTGCTCGGTAATTTGTGTCATGGGAATATCCAAAACATCTAAATTTTGCTTGCGAATCAGATACAGCAATAAATCCAAAGGTCCTTCAAATTGACGCAAAATCACCGTCAGTGCATCGGGCGGAATAAATAAATCCGCAGGAATATCGGTTACAGTTTGTCCAAAAATAGTAGCGACAACAGTTTGAGTCATGATTGTTTTGCGATATGTTCGATGGCGGTGCTTGCCAAAAATAAGCCAAAAGTAGCGGTAACCATCATGCTGGCACCGAAGCCCGCACAGGATAAACCTTGCAATGCACAATTTTCCCCCGCAGGACGCGTTACCGTTTCTTCGGAATAAACACAAGGCACTCGCATTTTTCCTTGTCGTGGGAATTGATAGGCACGCCGCAGTTGATATCGCATATTCGCCAACAATTTATCTTGGCGAACATCGCTTAAATCCGCAAAATGAATTTTTTCAGGGTGCCTTTGCCCGCCTGCACCACCTGATACTGCAAATGCTTGCTGGGTTTGAACAAAATGATTTGCCATCATGGCTTTGATTTTCATTTGATCAATGGCATCAATCACAAAATCGAATTTTTGCGTAAAAATGCTTGATAAATTGTTTTCATCAACAAAATCTTCAATCACATCAACGCAACATTGTGGCTGAATTTCTAACACTCGCTCACGCATGGCGTCTACTTTGGGGCGACCAATATTCGCCGTTGTGGCGTGTAATTGACGATTGATATTGGATTCGGCAACATTATCCAAATCAATTAAAGTTAAACTTCCAATGCCCGTGCGTGCCAACGCTTCTACTGCCCAAGACCCAACGCCACCTAAACCCACTACGCAAACTGTGGCAGCCTGAAAACATTGCAGGGCTTCTTTACCGTACAATCGTTCAATGCCGCCCAAACGGCGTTCTATGGAAAAAGTCATCATACAATTCATCGCTTGTCTTGTTTTAAATCAAACAATCCAAGAAAATTATCCAGTAAAGACAAAAGTGCGATTATACTTGTAATTGCATTTCGAAATGATTGCATTCAAGAAAATTCAACAGAATCAGGAGAACAATATGTTATACAAACATTTAGTAGTGGCTGTTGATGGTAGTCGTACATCTTTAATGGCATTGGAACACGCTTCTAAATTAGCGGCTTTATCCCAAGCCGACATGACTTTGGTAAACATTGCCAATCCATCTGAATACATGGCACTTGCCCCTGAATTTTTGCAACAAGAAAGTTATGAAGACGCCGCTATGGCACAAGGCAACGAAGTTTTGGATTATGCCGAAAAAGTCGCCAAAGAAGCAGGCGTGCAAGTGGTGCATCGTCATTTGGCAGTATCCACCAAAGGTGCCAGAGATATGGCACAGCAGTTAGTGGATTATGCCGAAACACAAAAAGCAGATTTATTGGTTTTAGGCACACATGGACGAACAGGTTTGATGCATTTACTCATGGGCAGTTTTGCTGAAACCGTGATGCGTCAAAGCACTTTGCCTTTGCTGATTTTGCGAGGTGTTCATCAGGACGAAAAAAACGCAAAATAACGCACCATCAGCATCATCAAAAGCCATATTGAAAAATATGGCTTTTTTGTTGTCATACGACATGGCACCCTGAAAGCCTTACTTTAAGCACTTCGATAACTTCATAACAAAAAATTTGCACTTTTTGTTTACTTTCTTTATAATAAAAAAAATCAAACAGATTTGAATTTTCGATAAAATAAATCAATAGGAGAGTAATCATGTTCGAAAACAAAGAAGGTCAAAAAATCCCTGCCGTAACTTGGCACACTCGCGAAAACGATGCTTGGGTAGATGTTTCTACCGATGACATCTTCAAAGGAAAAACAGTGGTAGTGTTCTCATTACCAGGTGCGTTTACGCCCACTTGTTCTTCTTCACATTTGCCTCGTTACAATGAATTAGCCCCAGTGTTCAAAGCACACGGCGTAGACAGCATTGTATGCATTTCCGTAAACGATACTTTTGTCATGAATGCTTGGAAAGCCCAACAGGAAGCTGCCAATGTCATCGTTATTCCTGATGGCAACTTGGAATTCACTCGTGGCATGGGTATGGCTGTGGCGAAAAACGATTTAGGTTTTGGGGAACGCTCTTGGCGTTATTCCATGTTGGTTAAAGATGGTGTGGTTGAAAAAATGTTCATCGAACCTGAAAAACCAGGCGATCCTTTTGAAGTATCTGATGCAGATACCATGTTGAAATACATTGCTCCTGATTATCAACACAAACCATCTGTATCCATTTTCACTAAACCAGGTTGTCCTTATTGTGCCAAAGCCAAAGCATTGTTGAAAGAAAAAGACTATGCTTTTGAAGAAATCGTTTTGGGTAAAGACGCAACGACCGTTTCCGTCCGTGCAATTACAGGCAAAACTTCTGCACCACAAATTTTTATTGGTGGTCAATACATCGGCGGTAGCGAAGATTTGGAAAAATATTTCGCATAAAGTGGTTTTCGTCTAACAACAAAAAATGTGACTATTCACTTCGATTAAGAGTTCCTTGATTGTCGCATTGAAAGTTGATGATGTTTTTCAGGGTGCCTTCAAACAGGCACCCTGAAACTTTTATCGTTCATTGAAAATTTTGCCATCAGTTTAATTTGAGCATTTCGATATCTATGGCAATATCGGCGGGTCTTCTTGTAGTTGGTCTAATGGAATTGTTTTTCCACCAACCCATGAAATTCCTTCTACCTTTTGATAGACTAAAACCTGAATATTTTCATCTGCCTTATCGCACCAAAAACAGTAATGGGGATCAAGATGTTGCTCTTTAATTCCCAGCCATTCCGCAAACGCATACATAAAATTAAAGGCACTTTTTTGCGTTTTGATGATTTGATGTTCTGTACTATCCGAAGACAGTTGCAACATCGGCACCCAAAATGCTTGGCGAGCCCTGCCAGTAGCGGGAAGATGATATAGTCTTGGATCAATTTTTCTATTGCGGTGAGTGAGTCCATGGTCTGAAAAATACATTAAAGACCAACTGCCTTGTTGATGCAAAATTTCTGTTAGCCGTTGTAGCATTTGATCGTTTTCATAAATGGATTGCAAATAGCAATCAATGTCCCCTGCTTTAAGATTAAACTGGGGTTGATTTCTCAATTTACCGCAATACGGTTCATGCTGCCCATTAAGATGAAGGATAAACAGATTGGCGTGATATTCATCTTCTGTGTGTAAGTTTTTTGGGTTCGAAAATAATTTTTGTATTTTATCCAGCAACTCATCGTCATACATAAGTTCATCGATTTTTTTTAAATCAATATAATCCGACTGTTGGGCTAATAAGCTGACATTCGCTGTCCCCCGAGAATTGCCGTTGGAAATCCAGTATGTTTTTAAATGGGCTTTTTTGGCTAATTGAAGAAAATTACCAAAGAAAACATCTTGGTGTTCTGGTTTCCAATACAAACTGCTCAAAAGACTCTTTTCGGTATACGGGGCACTTGAATAGTAACCATCGATAAACACACCTTTGGCACTATCCAAAAACGGCGTTGTTTTTAATGGATAACCATAGACCGACATATAATCCGCTCGCTCGCTTTCACCAATGACCAATACATAGTTTTTGTATTTGGGCGTAAACGGCGTGCTCAACACCCATCTGTTTCGTCTGTCTGCCTGAATGCGTTTTAATTTATCAGCTTGATACTCATTCCAAGCCGTAACTGTTTCATAATAAATAAGCGTGTTGGGAATATTGGCCGTAGAAAAAGAAAAAGCAAACCACCAAACAGCAAACAAGATGGGGGTCAGCATCAAACCGATGTCCCATGATTTTTTCTTGAACAAAACCGCAAGGAGAAACAGGAGTATCAGAACCCGAAAAGGGTAACAACAAAAAGGAAACAATACAAAATTTAATAAATATCTAATATTAATATTCAAATGCTTCCAACATACATACATACATAC
>JAGCOT010000069.1 GCA_017645365.1 Neisseriaceae bacterium | reverse complement strand
ATTTGTTGGAGAACAAATTCAAGCAATTAAAACAGAAATTAGGCTGCCATCATGGTATGAATAGACGCAATAAGATATTGTTTATTAAGGATTTTTTATCTTTAAAACAGAGTAAATAGCACCTTTTTTGTTACTTATGCCAAAATTCTCCATAATTGATGAACAATATGGAGAATTGATGTATTCCCTATTTCAGCCTGCCTATTTTTGAGAAAATAGACAAGTCAATTTAATCAAATAAATCTTTTAATTTATCCATAAAAGAACGCTGATGCGGATTTTGCGGACGAGGTTGTCCTGTGGAAATGGTTTCAAATTCTTGCAATAATTCCTTTTGACGGTCTGTTAAATTCACAGGCGTTTCGACAAGAATATGACAATATAAATCGCCTGCCATACCATTACGCAAAGATTTAATCCCCTTATTACGCATACGCAAACGCTGTCCTGTTTGCGTGCCTGCTGGAATAGTCATTTGAGCACGACCATTCAAAGTAGGTACTTCCACTTCGCCTCCTAATGCCGCAACGGTAAAGGAAATAGGCAACTCACAATGTAAATCCGTACCGTCTCTTTCAAAAATTTTATGCGGTGCAACAGAAACATACACCAATAAATCACCATTGGGAGCACCGTTAAGCCCTGCTTCCCCCTGCCCTGCCAAACGCACTGCCTGCCCATGGTCAATGCCTGCGGGAATGTTGATTTCCAATTTTTTACTGCTTTTTACTCGTC
The DNA here is from genome assembly GCA_017645365.1 of Neisseriaceae bacterium. Classification (GTDB taxonomy): domain Bacteria; phylum Pseudomonadota; class Gammaproteobacteria; order Burkholderiales; family Neisseriaceae; genus RGIG9985. The sequence goes on along the minus strand of JAGCOT010000069.1, from coordinate 4,631 downwards.
CTGCACCACGACATTTGATACATGGATCCTTAATGAATTTTCCAGCCCCACGACAACGCGGGCAGGTTTGACGTACCCTTAAAAAAGCCTGTGCAATATCCACAGTCCCTGTACCATGACAATCTGGACAAGTTTCAGCCTGCGTGCCTGGCTTGGCTCCGCTGCCATGACAAACATCACATTCATCATGCGAAGGAATGGTAACGCTTTTCTTCACACCGCTTGCGGCTTCTTCCAAAGTGATACGAATGTCATAACGCAAATCGGCACCCTGAAAATTTTGTTGCTGCGATCTTGCATGGCCTCCACCAAATCCAAACATTTGGCTGAAAATATCAGACATATCAAAATTCGCACCAAAACCGCCAAAACCGCCTTGACCTCCACCAAAGCCTGCATTTTGTTCAAATGCCGCATGCCCCATTTGGTCGTATTGAGCTTTCTTTTGTGCATCGCCTAAAACATCGTATGCTTTTTGAATTTCTTTGAATTTTTCTTCGGCTTCTTTATTATCTGGATTTCGGTCGGGGTGATATTTCATCGCTAATTTTCGGTATGCTTTTTTGATTTCATCATCCGATGCGTTTCGCCCGATTCCTAAAACTTCATAAAAATCTTTACTCATGATGTGTGCCTATCAATACAATGTGTGCGATATAGGGCTGATTTCCAAAATATCAAGACAAAAAAAGCGTATTTTCATACGCTTTGATTTAAATTAAAGCAAAGATGGGGGAATCAATCCAAAACCATCACCAATTCTGCTTCGACCAATGCTCCTTTGGGCAAAGATGCCACGCCAACGGCAGCACGAGCAGGATAGGGTTGTGGCACAAATTTTGCCATCACTTCGTTAAATTGAGCAAAATTGGATAAATCGGTTAAATACGCATTGAGTTTAACCACTTGTTCCCAACTGCCACCAGCAGCCTGAATAACTGCCGATAAATTTTTAAACACTTGTTCGGCTTGAGCAGAAAAATCCCCTTCAACCAATGTTCCTGTTTCTGGAATTAAAGGAATTTGTCCTGATAAATAAACAGTATTCCCTGCACGAACGGCTTGTGAATACGCACCAATCGCAGCAGGTGCTTGATCTGTATGAATGATTTGTTTCATCAATAATGTCCTTTATAATGATTTAAAGTTGCTACCAAAATTTAGGTTTCAGGCAGCCTGAAGAATGGATAAATCCTTGCATGGTATCGCATAATTCCATTTTATGATAAATGAAATAATCAGCAACCGCATTGGCTTGTTGTTCCATATTCATTCGCGAAAATCCATCAGCATGACAATGCTCGTCATAACAATAAATCCGCTGGCGATAATAAGCACCGCACACTGCAAAAAGTGCACCGCTAAAAAACACTGGAAAACCGTTTTGATATTGCCATACATGGGTCATTTCATGAACAAACCAATGCTGCATTACACGACTTGCCAAAGCAAAATCCGCACACGACTGATTTTTGGGAAAATGAATGGTATTGCCAATGGTTACCGCATTGGTGCGTAAAAAGAAACTTTCCACAATACGCACTTTTGAGTAATTCACGCGGTCGCCAAAAATCGTTTGCGATAAAGCAATTTCATTTTCGGTTAATGGTCTTTTTTTCGACATCGGTGTGATCTATGATGATTGAATGCCTGCTTGTTTTTTGATTTCGCTCAATGCTTTTTGTAAATGCAGTTGCAGCACATCATGAATCACACTGTCCAATTCGGCAGGAATTTCCTCTTGTAACTCACGCACCATTTTTTCCAAATGGCGATTGATGGCGGTTTTAACGACCCCTGTAACCGCATCGTCAATATGCGGACGCAGTTGAGTATACAAATGTTCTTGTAAAGTCTGCTCATTCATCAACGCCACCCGCAATGAAGCATCAACTGGTGGCTCAACCACTTGAATTTGAATGGGCGTTTGCTCGATGGTTTGGACTTCTTCTTCTATTTCAGAAGCAAATAAATCCATGCTTTCAGATTCAGGCTGATTGGAAGAAGATAAATTTTGCTCCACAGAATTGACATTCAATTTCAGCCATACAGTATTCTGATGATTTTCTTCCGTTTGAGACAAAACGCCTTCGCTTTCATGCTGCCATTCATCCGCAAAAAGAATATGCGTAGGTGCCGTATCTTCAACATGAATATTGTGTTCTTTTTGCCAATGATTGAGATATGCCTGATAGGCTTTTTGTCGCTCTTCTGGATTTTCTGTCCAAATTAAAGACGCTTTTTCTTCTGACGAAGCATTTTCCACACTTTCAGAATTTTCTTCTGATGATTGCTTATTGCGATGCAATTCCATCAGATGTCGTTTCCATTCAGGCAATTCGTTTTGTTCTTCTGTCATCATCGTTCGCATTCAATTTACGCAGTATCAATACAACTGTGTTTCAATGGGTTACAATTATAATTTTAATGCACCATTTGTAAGGAGAATTAAAGTATGAAATTTAGCATATCTGCTCAAAATCAGCAAAATAAGAATACCGCCGATGTTTTGTGCATCAGTAAAAATGAAGTCAAGGGCAAAGTACTTTCTGTTTTTGGCAAAAAGAATGCCAATTTATTGCCCATTCTCATCAATAACAGCAAAGTTTCAAAAGAACAACGCTTTCAGGCTGCCTGTAATTTAGAACACGGAGCTCGCTTGGCGGTTTGGTATGTAGAATCAGGAGTAACTTCGATTGAATTACATCAAGCCTGCAAACCTTTAACCGCTTGGTTAAAACAATGTGAAGAATCCACATTAGCCATTCATTTAGACGGCCTATCCAAAAAAGATGCTTTGGCACTGATTCCTGTTTTAATTCGTCAAATTAACGATGCCTTTTATCAATATCACGCTCACAAAACAAAAGACAAAAAAACACCTGATGTTGAAATTGCTTTTATTACTGAAAACGCTGCTGATGCTGCTTTTCAGGCTGCCTTTGTTCAAAATGAAGCCATTGCTCGTGCCATGAATTTTGAACGCGATTTAAGCAATGCACCTGCCAATGTTTGTACACCTACTTTTTTAGCCAATGAAGCCAAAAAGCGTGCAGAAAAATTGGGGGCAAAAATCAAAATTCATACACCAGCACAAATTGCCAAAATTGGCATGAATTCTTTTTTATCCGTTGCCAAAGGCAGCGATGTTGAACCGCGTTTTATCGAACTGCATTACAACGGTGGCAAAAAATCCGACGCCCCAATTGTATTGATTGGTAAAGGCATTACTTTTGATTCAGGGGGCATTTCACTCAAACCTGGTAGCGGTATGGATGAAATGAAATACGACATGTGCGGTGCTGCCAGTGTCATCGCATCATTCTGTGCCGCAGCAGAACTCAAATTGCCTGTAAACATCATCGCACTCGTACCAACTTGTGAAAACATGCCTTCTGGTCGTGCCAATAAACCTGGCGACATTATTCAATCCATGAACGGCTTAACGATTGAAATTCTCAATACCGATGCCGAAGGGCGTTTGATTCTATGCGATGCACTCACCTACGCCGAGCAATTTAAACCACAAGCAGTTTTAGATGTTGCCACTTTAACAGGAGCATGCATCATTGCTTTGGGACATGGTGTTGGTGGCGTGATGGGCAATAATCAGGCGTTGGTTGATAAAGTCATTCAGGCAGGCGAAACCGCTTACGACAGAATGTGGCAACTGCCTTTATTCCCAGAATATCGCGATGCACTGAAAAGCAATTTTGCCGATTTGGCGAATGTAGGCGGTCGTCCAGCAGGCACGATTACGGCAGGCAGTTTCCTTTCCCATTTTGCAGAAAAATATCCTTGGGCACATTTGGACATTGCAGGCACGGCTTGGACAAGTGGCAAAAATAAAGGAGCAACAGGAAGACCTGTTCCTTTATTAATCAATTTTTTGATTGATACCGCTAAAAAATAAAATGAATTTCAATCAAACAGGCAGGCTGAAACATTTTGCTTGAATCTAGATACAACAGGCAACCTGAAACTCTCCTTTCAGGTTGCCTGAATTTAAATTAAGGAAACAACATGACAACATTTTATGCAATCGAAAGTGTTACGACATCAGGCGACCTGAAACTCTTGTCAATCAACTTTCAGGTTGCCTGAATTTAAATTAAGGAAACAACATGACAATATTTCATGCAATCGAAACTGTTATAACAACAGGCAACCTGAAACTTCTGCGAAACACATCATTGGGCGTAATTTAAGTGTAGCAATGCGTTTTTCCATCATTGTCATCAATCATCGTTCTGATGATGGTACGGATTAAATCATAAGTTTCTTTTCCCCGATTTCTTTAACCGTTTTCAGGCTGCCTGAAACTTCACTCTCCGCATAAGATAAGCCTCATTTCGACTCATTCTTACCTGCTTATTAACTTGTCTTTTTATCTACTACAAAACTTGCGGACTATTTCAACACACCGTAACTTTGATAATCACGGCGTAAACCTAATCATAGCAATGGTCTTCGTTGTGCAGAAGCACCATTTTTCTTGGGGCTGTATTAGATTAGCAGTTATGATAGACTGCAAAAATGAAGATAACACATTGTAAATTAAAGAAATCTGTACAGAAGAAACTGCTTGAATTTTTTGTATTAGAAGTTACAGCAAGAAGTGCAGCCGATAT
>JAGCOT010000068.1 GCA_017645365.1 Neisseriaceae bacterium | reverse complement strand
ATATCGGCTGCACTTCTTGCTGTAACTTCTAATACAAAAAATTCAAGCAGTTTCTTCTGTACAGATTTCTTTAATTTACAATGTGTTATCTTCATTTTTGCAGTCTATCATAACTGCTAATCTAATACAGCCCCAAGAAAATTCATCTTCCAAACCTAATTGACGCAAAATCATCGCCGCGAATCGTTCGCTTTTATTGGTAATCACCGCCAGTGGCAGATGCAAAGTTTTGAGTAAGCCCAAAGTATCTTCCACTTGTGGATAGGGACGCGTACGGTCGGTCAGATGCTCCATATAATGCCGCACAAATAACGCAAAGCCCTTTTCCCAAAGGGCTTGTTCTGCCAAACTTTCATGGTCGTTGGTCAAGGCACGATGAACCATACGCCCAATGCCATCGCCCACAAAAGAAAGTAAAACGCTTTCTTCCAAAAGAGGTAAATCAAGAGCTTGTCGCATGGCATTGCAAGAGGCTGCTAAATCGCCAATGGAATCGACTAATGTTCCGTCCAAATCAAAGGCAACGGCTTGAATTTCTGGTAATTTTTTCATATGAATAAAATTTAAGAACGCAATGCACGAATGGCTTGGGCATAATCTTTTTTGCCAAATATTGCAGAACCTGCTACAAAAATTTCTGCCCCAGCCTGTGCGATAGATTCAATATTTTCTGCACACACACCGCCATCGACTTCAATCGCAATATGCCTGCCTGTGGATTGTTCATACGCATCGCACATCGCCTTGCACTGACGGATTTTATTTAATGTATGAGGAATAAATTTCTGCCCACCAAAACCAGGATTCACAGACATCAGCAAAATCATGTCGATTTTATCCAAAACATGTTCCACGCAAGATAATGAAGTAGCAGGATTAAGAGCCAAACCAGATTGAATGCCATGCTCACGAATTAAAGATAGAGAACGATCCACATGATAAGACGCTTCGGGGTGAAAAGTGATGCTGTTTGCCCCTGCTTGGGCAAATGAAGCAATCATGGCATCAACAGGTTCCACCATTAAATGTACATCAATCGGCGTGTTTTTTGTGTAAGGTTTAAGGGCAGAGCAAACCATCGCACCAAAAGTCAAATTGGGTACATAGTGATGATCCATCACATCAAAATGAATCCAATCTGCACCCGCTTGAATCACGGCTTGGACTTCTTCACCCAAACGCGCAAAATCAGCCGATAAAATACTGGGAGCAATCAAATAAGCCATAAGCACCGCCTAACGCTTACAAGCATCAAAACCAATATCTTCTATCGCTTCGATAATGGATTTTTCTTGTGTTTGTTGTTCATCAAAATCAATAGTTGCCACGCCTGACGCCAAATCAATATCTGCTTTGGAAACACCAATATGATTATCCAAAACCTTTTGAACATTTTTCACGCAACCGCAGCAAGTCATGCCGCCGATATCCAAAACCAACTGTGCCATTTTATTCTCCTGAATATTATGAAAGCGGTGCAACAACACCGCTTATCCAATTGGATCAAAACAAGTTTCAGGCTGCCTGAAAATTGTTATGACCGATTAAAAAACAGGCAACCTGAAAATTATTTTTTCTTGGGTGCCAACATCATCACCATTTGTCGACCTTCCATTTTTGGGAATTGTTCGACTTGTGCTTCTTCGATTAACTCTTCTTCAACGCGTTTTAACAGTTGTGCACCTAAATGTTGATGTGCCATTTCGCGACCGCGAAAACGCAAAGTAACTTTCACTTTATCGCCATCGGTCAGAAAACGGCGGATGTTACGCACTTTGATGTTGTAATCACCATCGTCTGTACCAGGTCGAAATTTAATTTCTTTGATTTGGATTTGTTTTTGTTTTTTACGAGCTTCATCTCGCTTTTTGGCTTGCTCGTATTTATATTTTCCAAAATCCATGATTTTGCATACAGGCGGTTTAGCAGTGGGGGCAATTTCAACCAAATCCACTTCCGCTTCATCTGCCATATTCAATGCTTCTTGCAAAGAAACAATGCCTAATTGTTCCCCTGTTTGACTAATCAGACGCACTTCTTTTGCAGTGATTTCACTGTTGATTCGTGCTTCTTTTTCTGTTGCTTGTGCGATGATAATACTCCAAGTTACTTAAAAAATCCTGTGATTATAACAGCCTATCGAAATTCTATGGGAATAAAACGCTCTTGCATATTACAACTTTTTTTGCGTAAAGAACCGTTGCCCAAAACCGACAAAACCAACTGCCCATTTTTTAAAGGTGGTGCCACTTTGCTGCCATTTGTGCCCTGTCCAAATGCTACAAGAATTTCGCAACCTGTTTCGACTTCTTTTCCAGTCATGGCAGCAGCAGAAGCCATAGGGGCACCCTGAACGGTAATTTTGGCGTATTTGCCTATGAAAAAATTATCAGCATCAACACAGATGCCCTTTTTAGCAGAAGACAGCAGTAAGTCGTTTCTCACTTTACTGATGCCCAACATCGATTCTGACATTTGTGCTCGTGCGACATAATCTTGATAGGCAAAAAGAGCAATCGTAGAAAGAATGGCAATAATCGCCACCACAATCATCAACTCAATCAGCGTAAAGCCTTTATTGGATTGAATATCCATAACAACCTCCGTAGATTTAAAAGCCTCCTCATTTTCTGCTGATTATGGTTATTTATTGTAATAAGGATTGGTCAAAATTTCATCGGGCAGATCTTGGTATAAATCTGGGAAATTTTCCTGCCACCAGTGCAATTCTTCTCGAATGTGTTCACAATGCTCACCTCTATTGTATGCACAAGCGGCGTAGAAGTAGCGTGCGGCTTCTTGCGGACGGTGATCCAAAGCCAACAAAGCTGCCTGTTTAGAAAAGTGCGTAGAGAATGTATTGCGTCTTAATACACGCCCGCCCAAAGCAATGGCGTTGGCTAATTCTGGATTGCGAGTTGGTGGCATTAACACACGGAACAAAAGTATTTCTGACATATCGCTCAAACCAAAGGTTTGTGGAACATATTGATACAAAGATTGCCTTTCTTCTTGCCTTTGGGTATTGATTTCAGGGTGCTCTTCTTCGTATTTTTGAATCAGCGTATAAAAAGACGAAATTTGTTTATACTGTTTGTTGTAATAAACAGAAGCCAAAGCCACGCCCAAACACACAACCGCAACCAATAGTCGACTTGCTGCTGTGGAAACGGATTTTTTGGAATCTTTGGCAATGTATAAATTCAACAAAGCCAAAAGGGCAACAAAAACAATCAAATAGCGAGGGTGCCACAAAGGATATTCGGTACAAGAATACAATATCGAAACAAAAACCAAAGCCCAAGCAGCCATTTGTTCATACGACACATTTCGTCGTGCGGTACGGATAAAAACCAAAAAGGCAGGAATCATGGCAAGAATGCCAACAATGCCCAATTCGGCGGCAATTTGCGAAACAAAAAAATGAGAATGTGAACTATTTGCCAACCAAGCAAGATTTTGACTGTAATCAAAAGCATGGGCGTTATAACCCCGCCAACCTGCCCCTAAAATGGGGTAATCCAAGAAAATCACAATGCCTTGTTGCAACTGTGCCCAACGCATCCAAATAGTCCCCGTACTCATGCCACGGTCTGCCATATTGATGTATTGATACAGATGCAACAATTGTGAACCAATGACATATGCCACTGCATAAAAAGCCCAAGCGGCGAGTATAAAGATGATTTTTCGTTTCAGGCTGCCTGAAAGCATGATGCCCATCGCCAAAATCGCCAAAGGCATCATCAACAAACCAATGCGACTAACACTCATGCCCAAAGCAACCATCAGATAAAGCAAAACGAAAGTGAGCAAAATTCGCATTTTTCGACTGGAAGAAGCCAGCCAAAAATAAATCACACTAATGACTGCCAAAGTATTGATAAAAGCCGCCTCGTTGCGTTGAGCCACATTGCCATAAGGGGTGTGGTTATTCCAAACAGGCATCACAAAATACCAGCCCTCTGGCGAAATCAGTTGAATAAATTGAATCAGCACATTCAGGCTGCCTGTAATAATCAGCATCACTGCCACAGTGCGGAAAAAAACAGTTTTATCGTCAATTTGCCCAACCAGCATAGAAAGCAAAACCATTAAGCCCAGCATGGTAATGGAAAAAATCATCGTATCAGGATAATCCAAGCGATGAATGGCAGGCTGAATAATAAGTAATAGCCAAAAAATCAACCAAGTGTATCCAGAAAGAGAAAGGCGAAAGCGAATAGGTTTGAGCAACAACAAGACACATAAACCAGCGGACAAAATGCCAATCGACCAAGTATTCACCAAAAAATCAGCGTCTGGTTGAAAATGATAAGGCAATAGCGAGCCTGCCATATAAGCCAAGCCAATGACTACGGCAAGTAAAATATCCCAGTTGATTTTTTGAAGCATTTTGCCATTCCTAAACACAAAATAATTTTAATGATATGATAACTTAAAAAACAAAAGCGACACGCAATGTGCCACTTTTGTTAGGTTACATCCTATGCCTGATGATTAACGGCATTCAGATGGACGATATTTAGGATCCAAACTACCACCTTTACAATCCCAAGCAAATGAACCAGAGGTTTCACTTGGAGACAAGATAATAGTAGCAGTCGAACCTTTCCCTGCAACTTTTTCGTTGAATGTTACTGTAATCACACCGTCATCTTCTTCACCACCAACTTCAACTTTATTTACTGCATTACCTTTGATTTGTCCAGCCTCAGCCAAACCAGCAGCAGAGTTGCTACTTGGCCATTCAGAGTGGCTTGAAAAATATTCAGCAACCGCTGTTTTAGAACCTGCTGCCAAAGACAAACCTTCGGTTACGCGAGAACGACGGGTGTAGTCTTGGTATGCTGGCAAAGCAATCGCAGCCAAGATGGCGATAATTGCAACAACGATCATCAATTCGATTAAGGTGAAACCTTTTTGCATGGTTTTCATAATTTCACTCCTTTTAAAGTGTGGGTTCTGTTCTGCGATTGAACCATTCAACCGCCTTCACTTGGCATATGGCAAAAAGCGTGCCAAGTTGTCATGCCAAGTGAAAAATTTTTCAAACTTTTTAAATAAGTTGTTGATTTTAAAGGGAATATATTTTAAAAATTTTGCTTGATTGGCGTTGCCTGACCCATCTACTCTTTGATTTTAAAATGAGCAAATGCACTGTGATTGAGTTTAATGCTTTGATAAGCATTTTCCCCTTCAAAAGCCACTGGCATATGGTCGCCAACAATTAAAACTTCCACGCCACGCATTTCAGGCTGCCTGGATAATTCGGCTAATGAATCCATAAATTGTGTCTGCATTTGAATATTGCGACAGATTGAATTCGATTCAATATTAAATTGCCCACAATCAAAGCGATGATTCAATATATCCTTTTCGCTGTATGGATAATGAGATGTCAAGGTTAACCAATACACCAACGCTTGATCATGCTTGACCAATTCTTGGGCAACCATAGGAAAAATCTCATCATCACAAACCCCTTTAAACGAATGACAGCGTTTGGCATCTTGCATATGTTCATGAAATACGGTTTTTTGAAAACCCAATTTAGGATACAAACTCGCACGATGATACATAGATGAACCCGCCCCGTGAAATGCCACTGTATGATAGCCTTGCTTGCTTAATGTTTGTGGCAAGCACGAAGAAAAATCGTCCGTCGTAAAATGACGCGTATCGTGTCCACTGTGTAAACTTAAATTACATAATTCACGAATTTCACCCTGTACAGTCGCACCCTCCACATGCACTTCACCAATCGTGAGAAATTCATATAAATCTTTT
>JAGCOT010000067.1 GCA_017645365.1 Neisseriaceae bacterium | reverse complement strand
GATTAAAGGGTTCAAGCGTTCAGGCAACCTGAAATACTACCGTCATTGCGAGCCTTAAACGAAGTTTAAGGCGTGGCAATCTCCTTGTTGATTAGGTCAATTAAACCTTTCAGGCAGCCTGAAAAGTTTTTTACAATGGGTTTCTTCGTAGTTTAGGAGATTGACACGCCGTGCATTCGCACGGCTCGCAATGACGCATTTATTTTTCAGGCTGAAACCTTTGCAAAACTCATTATTCTGAACTTTTCGTAGAAAAGTGAAGAATCTTATTCTTTGTTTTATAAAGATTTTTCCCTTTCACTTCGTTCAAGGTCAAAATGACGAATAGTACAAAGTAGGGTTTTGCAAAGGTTTCAGGCTGCCTGAAAAGCCTTTGATATAAAAAGACAAAACCGACAAGCGTTTAACTTGTCGGTTTTGATTGTTTGTTTATGGTTAGTGGATATGATTTACCACGCGAGCTACATTTCTTGCGAAATGCTGCAAACGGCTCTTATTACAGTTCACCCATATATACTACTCTGACCACACAAAGTGGTATATAGGCTACCCAGATTTGGGGGGTGGCTATAACCTTGTCATTGCCTTTCTGCTCTGCTTCATCATTATAGCCCACCCCGATTTGGGGGGCAACTATATACCACCTATTTTGCGTCAGAATCATCACAGATTGACGCTTTTTTGCGACAGTTCAACATAAGCCCAAAATCAAAACCGCATAAAATCGTCATTTCTTGACAAAATCTCTCAAACCTTGTGTGGGAAAGGTTTTCAGCCTGCCTGTTAATCATTTCTGCATAAGAAATATCTTGCACAGAAAATACTTACATCAAAATGCTTTTAAGCCTGCCTATTAAAAAGGCAAGCTGAAAATATTTCAACTTGCCTGTTAATCATTCCAGCATAAGAAGCACCTTGCACAAAAAATACTTGCATCAAAATGCTTTTCAGCCTGCCTATTAAAAAGAAGGCAAGCTGAAAATATTTCAGCTTGCCTGTACTTTCTTGATGAATTTTAAGAATATTCATCCGCCAACTGTTGGGCAGCCTGAAAATCAATCGTGCCTTCATAAATGGCACGCCCTGTAATCACTCCCTCAATGCCTGATTGTTGTACGGCACACAAAGCACGCACATCGTCTAAATTGGTCAAACCACCTGATGCAATCACTGGAATTTTCAAAGATTCCGCCAACTGAACTGTGGCTTCAATATTCACCCCACTCATCATGCCATCGCGTCCAATATCCGTATAAATAATGGAAGATACGCCATCGTCTTCAAATTGCTTTGCCAAATCTGCTGCTTTATGCTCGGTAACGCAAGCCCAACCGTCTGTGGCAACCTGACCGTTTTTCGCATCAATGCCCACAATCACTTGATTAGGAAAATGTTTGCACGCTTCACGCACTAAATTGGGATTTTTCACCGCAGCCGTACCAATAATGACAAAATGCAAGCCTAAATCCAAATAACGCTCAATCGTGGCAAGGTCGCGAATACCGCCCCCCAATTCCACTGGAATTTCTTTGGCAACCGCTTGCAAAATGGCTTTGATGGCATCAAAATTTTCAGGCTGCCCTGCAAAAGCACCGTCCAAATCCACCAAATGCAAACGCCTTGCCCCTTGTTGTAACCAATGCTCCGCCATTTGTGCTGGATTGTTAGAAAATACCGTAGCATCTTCCATAATCCCCTGTTTTAAACGAACGCATTGTCCTTGTTTTAAATCAATCGCTGGAATTAAAAGCATCTTATTTCTTTCGTTAAACTTTATCGTTATACCAAACTAAAACTTGATTGACCGCTTCGTCAATCGTCATATTCGATGTATCCAATAATAGAGCATCAGGCTGCTTCACTAACGGTGCGACAGGTCGATTGCAGTCTGCCTCGTCCCGTTTTTCAATATCCGCCAAGATTTTTTCAAATGCTTCACCGTGTTCAGGCTGCCCAATTTGTTTTGCCCTGCGTTGAGCACGCACCTGTGCCGATGCGGTTAAAAATATCTTCAACACCGCATCAGGAAAAACCACCGAAGCCATATCACGCCCATCAGCAACAGTCGGCGAAATTTCGGCAAAATCTCGCTGTCGTTGCAATAACGCAGTGCGTACCGCAGGCAACGCCGCAATTTTAGATGCTCCCATGCCTATTTCTTCGGCACGAATCGCTTCCGTTACCTCTTGTTGATTGAGAAAAATTTTGCCATTTTCAAAGCATACAGGCAACGATTTTGCCAGTTGTGCGACGGCTGATTCATCTTGCCAATGAACCTTTTCTTGTTGTGCTAATAAAGCAGTCAAACGATACAAAGCACCAGAATCCAAATACGCCCAACCCAATTTTTGGGCTACACGAACAGCAATCGTCCCTTTTCCTGACGCAGAAGGTCCATCAATCGCAATAACGGGAAATGACATAAGTATTCCTAAAAGAATTTATGCAAACTTGCGATTATACTTGTCTGTCATTATTTTTGCTTGATTTGCCGTTAAGCGTCATCGCCACAGTTGGCGTTATTGTGTAGAATATCGCCTTTACAATCCAAAAGATTAGAATATTTTTAAGGAAAAACGATGATTCCCATCAAAACCGCTGAAGAGATTGAAAAAATGCGTATCGCGGGTCGTTTGGCGGCAGAATTGCTGGATTACATCACACCATTTGTAAAACCTGGCGTTACCACCAATGAACTTAATCAACTGTGTCATGATTATCAAATCAATGTACAAGGCACTATTCCTGCACCTTTAAATTACGGCAATCCGCCCTACCCTAAATCCATTTGTACTTCTGTTAATCATGTGATTTGTCATGGTATTCCTGACGATAAACCATTGAAAAAAGGCGATATTTTAAATATTGATGTTACCGTCATTAAAGACGGTTTTCATGGCGATTCCAGTCGTATGTTTGCAGTGGGAGAAATTTCCCCAGTGGCACAACGCCTCATTAAAATTACCCACGAATGTATGATGAAAGGCATTGAAGCCGTGCGTCCTGGCGTTCAACTGGGCGATATTGGCTATGTGATTCAACAGCACGCCGAAAATCAAGGTTATTCCGTCGTTCGAGAATTTTGTGGACATGGCATTGGTCGTCAATTTCATGAAGAACCACAAGTATTACATTACGGACAACGCCATACAGGCATTACTTTGCAAGCAGGCATGATTTTTACCATTGAACCCATGATTAATCAGGGGAAACGCCAACTGCGTATTTTGAACGATGGTTGGACAGCGGTTACCAAAGATCGCAGTTTGTCTGCACAATGGGAACATGAAGTTTTGGTTACCGAAACAGGTTATGAAATTTTAACCATCAGTCCTATGCTTGGAAAACCATAAGGCAGCCTGAAACTTTTTTCAGCTTGCCTGTTTTATTTTCAGCTTGCCTGTTATCATTCAATATCACGAGAAAAAGATTATGGCACTTTATCTTTCCATTCATCCCGAAAACCCGCAAGAACGCCTATTGCAACAAGCAGCGGATATTGTTCGTAATGGCGGTGTTTTGGTATACCCTACCGATTCGTGCTATGCACTTGGTTGTGCTTTGGGACAAAAAAATGCGATGGAACGCATTATGAATATTCGCCAAATCGACCAAAAACATCATCTTACCTTGATGTGTGCCGATTTAAGTCAGTTAGGCACTTATGCTCGTGTTGATAATTCCCAATTTCGTTTATTAAAAGCAGTAACGCCTGGCAGTTATACCTTTATTCTACAAGCTACCAAAGAAGTTCCTGCCCGCACTTTGCATCCCAAACGCAAAACCATTGGTTTAAGGGTGCCTGATCACATCATTACTTTAAAATTATTGCAAATTTTGAACGAACCTTTATTGTCCTGCACTTTAATGCTGCCCAATGAAGAAGAACCACCCACCGAAGGTTGGATGATTCAAGAAGCGTTGGATTATGCGGTTGATGCCATTATTGATGGCGGTTATTGCGGCATCAATCCTACTACGGTTATCGATATGACGGATGGTATTGAGTTGATTCGGCAAGGTAAAGGCGATATTGCAGCATTGGGTTTATAAAATAAGGTTTATTTTGACGAAGTCAAAATCTTTTACAAGCGAAGCGAAGTAAAAGGAGATGACGAAGTCATCAGGCCGCAATTTCTGCGAAGCGTATGCGAAGCTAAAATAAGGTTTATTTTGACGAAGTCAAAATCTTTTACAAGCGAAGCGAATAAAAGGAGATGACGAAGTCATCAGGCCGCAATTTCTGCGAAGCGTATGCGAAGCTAAAATCTTTTTCAGGCTGCCTGTTTTTCAGGCTGCACTAATAAATTTTAATTGACTAAATTTTTATGAAAAACATTACCATATTAGGTGCCACAGGCAGCATCGGTGGCAGCACATTAGATGTTATCTCTCGTTATCCAGACCGTTTTCGCGTATTTGCCTTAACCGCACATCGTCAAATTCAGTGTTTGGAAGAATTGTGCCGACAATGGCAGCCGCGTTATGCCGTAGTCAGCAATGAAGAAGATGCGATTCAGTTGCGTCAAAATTTATCAGATATTCCCACAGAAATTTTAAGTGGCAAAGATGCCTTATGCGATGTTGCTTCTGATGCCGAAGTGGATATGGTGATGGCAGCGATTGTTGGTGCAGCAGGACTTTTGCCTACGCTATCCGCTGCAAAATCAGGCAAAACCATTCTTTTAGCCAATAAAGAAACACTGGTCATGGCAGGAACTCCTTTCATGAAAACTGTGCGTGAAAACGGTGCTTGCGTTTTGCCAGTAGACAGCGAACACAATGCCATTTTTCAATCATTACCAGAAACCGTGCGTCAAGTGATGGCAAAAGGTGATTTCTATGATTCAGGCAGCCTGAAATATGGTATTCAATCTCTGATTCTCACTGCATCAGGCGGCCCATTTTTAAATACACCGTTAGAAACATTTCCACAAATCACACCGCAAATGGCTATCAAACATCCCAACTGGCAAATGGGGCGAAAAATATCCGTTGACTCTGCTACCATGATGAATAAGGGTTTAGAAGTCATTGAAGCCTGCCATTTGTTTAATGTCGATGCCAACATGATTGAAGTGATTATTCATCCGCAAAGCGTGATTCACAGCATGGTGCGTTATGCTGATGGTTCTGTATTGGCACAATTAGGCACACCCGATATGCGAACCCCTATTGCCTTTTGCCTAGGCGTTCCTGAACGATTAAACTCTGGCGTTACTCCTTTGGACTTTTTCTCGCTCAATCATTTAAGCTTTGTTCAACCCGATTTAAAACGCTTTCCCTGCTTACAATTAGCATTTGATGCCATCCAAATGGGGGGGAATGCTACTTGTGTTCTCAATGCTGCTAATGAAATCGCCGTAGCCGCCTTTTTAGAAAATCATATTCGTTTCGATCAAATTGCACAGGTGGTTTCGGAAACCCTATCAAAAAATTCTTCGCAGGCAGATTCTGATACAATAGAAAGTTTAATTGATGTTGATCAAACATCAAGGCAATACGCACAAAGGCTTATCAAAAGTTTTCAGGCTGCCTGATTAAAATCTCATTCATCAATTAGTAAAAATATGGATACGGTTGATTAAAAAATATGCAAACACTTATTGCGTTTATTGTTGCCATTTTGATATTGGTCAGTGTGCATGAATTGGGACACTTGGTTGTCGCACGCTATTTCAATATTAAAGTCATTCGTTTTTCCATTGGTTTTGGCAAACCGTTTTGGAAAAAAAACTGGAAAAATATTGAATGGTGCATAGCCCCTATTCCATTGGGAGGATATGTCAAAATGGTCGACACACGAGAAGACGAAAATATTCCACCCGAAGACCTGCCCTATGCCTTTGATAAACAACATCCACTCAAAAGGATTGCCGTAGTCATTGCAGGACCACTCGTCAATTTAGTTTTGGCGATAATTTTATTTTCCATAACTTTTATGTTTGGCGTAACAGATGTTAAACCTTGGGTAGGCTCGGTAATGAATTATTCCATTGCACAGCGTGCAGGATTTCAAGAAGGCGACCGAGTTTTATCTGTCAATGGAACACCTGTAAAAGATTTTGGCGAATTATCCGTACAAATGATGTTATCAGCAGATATGGGCGATGTTCACATTCAAGTACAAAATGCCAAAAATCAAACAGTTGAACGAGTGATTAAAGTTCAGAACGAAAAAGCCACTTTGGATGCCATTGCACGCGGACAAGAAAGTTTTGGCATCATTCCCAATCGTATGACACAAACGATTGCCAACATCAATCCCAAAGGGGCTGCCTATCAAGCAGGATTGCGAAATGGCGATAAAATCGTCATGATTGATGATGAGCCCTATTCTTCTTGGCAAGATATTGCCGAAAAAATTCGTCATTCCGCAGGTCAAACTTTAAGCATTACCTATTTACGCGATGGTCAAGGACATACAGTCAATGTTTTACCCAAAAGCTTTGAAGAGCACCCTGATAAACCTTTGGTTGGAAAGATTGGCACTTGGTGGGCAAGTGATGGCAACTGGCAAAGTCAAGTCGTATCTGTGCGTTATCCCAATGTATGGGAAGCCATCGCTTTGGGTTGGAAAAAAACCGTAGATTACTCTTGGCTGACCTTAAAATTTTTTGGGCGTATGTTGATTGGTCAAGCATCTGTGGCACACATTTCAGGACCTGTAACCATTGCTGATTTAGCAGGTAAAACCGCTGCCGCAGGTTTGCAAGCATATGTTCAGTTTTTAGCTCTCATCAGTTTGAGTTTGGGTGTAATGAATTTGTTACCCATCCCTGTTTTAGATGGTGGGCATTTTGTCTTCTATATGATTGAATGGTTAAGAGGCAAGCCACTGAATCAAAAAATTCAAGAAGCAGGGGTTCGTTTAGGATTGGCAGCAATGCTGTTATTGATGTGCGTTGCGTTCTTTAATGATTTTACTCGTTTATTTGGATAATCAATTATGAAATTAAAACCACTTGGATTGGCTGTGATAACAGCACTTTTATCCTCTTACGCTTGGGGCGTAGAGGATTTTGTCGTACAGGACATCCGCATCGAAGGCTTGGAGCGTACAGAACCCTCAACCATTTTTTCTTATTTACCCATCAAAATTGGGGATACTTTCACCGATATTCGTGGGGAAGAAATTATTAAAAGCCTTTATTCCACAGGTTTTTTTGAAGATATTCAAGTGGAAACACAAAACAATCAAGTGCTTTTAACTGTAACAGAACGCCCTATTATCAACAGTCTGAATGTTTCTGGGGCAAAAATGATTCCCAACGACAACATCAAAAAAACATTGGAAAGCATGGGCTTGATTCAAGCTCGCGTGTTTGACCCTGTTATTTTGGCAAGAGCAGTAGAAGGTTTGCGTTCTGAATACATGAATTTGGGCAAAAACCAAGTCAATATTGAACCACAAATTACTAAATTAGATCGCAATCGCGTAGCAATCGATCTCAAAATCACCGAAGGTGATACCACTGTTTTGCGTGATATTCGTTTTTCAGGCAATGAGCATTTTTCAGAAAGAACTTTGCGTGATGAAATGGATTTAACTGAAAACGGTTTGTTTACTTGGTTTACTAAATCCAACCGTTTTTCAGGCGAAAAACTTTCCACTGATTTACAAAAAATTATTCAGTTTTACCGTAATCATGGCTACTTTAATGCACAAATCGTCAATACAGAAGTTTTGCCTGATCAAAAGCATCCAGAAGACCTTAATTTACACATCACTTTAAACGAAGGACAGCGTTATCGTTGGGGTTTAGTCCAATTAGCAGGTGATTCAAAAGAAATACCAATGCAAGATTTGGAAAAACTGATCAAAGTCAAAACTGGCAAATGGTTTGAACAAAATAAATTAGAAGACATTTTAAGCAGTTTGCAACGCCGTTTAGGAGATAATGGTTATGCCAATGCTGAAATCAATGTTCAACCAAGACCTGATAATGAACATCTGAATTTTGTCTTAACCCTAATCCCGCGTGAAAAAATTTATGTCAATAACATTCATATTTCAGGAAACAACAAAACACGCGATGAAGTTATTCGCCGTGAAATGCGTCAAATGGAAAGTGCTCCTTATGACTACGGCAAAATTGAACGCTCCAAAGAGCGTATTCAACAATTAGGATATTTTGGCGATGTCAACATCACCTCTGTTCCTGTTGAAAACGCTTTGGATCAAGTTGATTTAAATGTTTCCGTTCAAGAGCAACCCACAGGGAGCATTGAAGTTGCCGCAGGTTATGCACAAGACGAAGGTGTTGTTTTATCTGCGGGGGTTTCTCAAGATAATATTTTTGGTTCAGGTAAATCCGCCAGTGCTCGTATTGTTAACAGTTCTTCCAACAAGCGTGCGTCATTGTCCTTCACCGATCCTTATTTCACTCCTGACGGCGTCAGTTTGGGTTACGATCTTTTTGCACGCAGTTACGATGCACGCAAATCATCAGTCAGTTCTTATAAAACCACAACTATGGGAGGCGGTGTGCGTATGGGGGTGCCCATTACAGAATACGACCGCTTAAACTTTGGTTTAGGGGCACAGCATCAAAAATTGAATATTTATGAAGACAGTCCTTATCGCTATAAAAAATTCGTAGAAGATTATGGCAATAAAAACTGGACAATTACAGGCAACATCGGCTGGGGTCGCAACACCACAGACTCTGCATTTTGGCCAACACGCGGTTATATGATGAATGTCGACTTGGAAGCAGGGCTACCAGGTGGTGATATTCAGTATTACAAACTCACTCACGAGCAAAAATGGTTTTTCCCATTAAGCAAAAACCTCACTTGGATGTTATCAGGTGCAATAGGTTATGGTGATGGTTATGGCAAAATGAAAACACTTCCCTTCTTCAATCACTTTTACGCTGGTGGTTTAGGTTCTGTGCGTGGTTTTGAAGGAAGTAGTTTAGGTCCCAAAGTTCGTGAATACAACAATTCCGTTGACTATTTGGGTGGTACAAGACAAGCTTTGATCAATACCGAATTACTCATGCCTTTTCCTGGTATGAGCAAAAGTCGTACTGTGCGTTTTAGTCTATTTGCTGATGCAGGTAGTGTTTGGGACGGTAAAAAATACACCAGTGCTGATTATGATTATTACGGCGACGCAGGACATAAGAGTACTTTCAAAAACGAATTGCGTTACTCTGCTGGTGCTGCACTCACATGGATCTCGCCGTTAGGACCATTGAAATTCAGTTATGCACATCCTCTGAATAAGAAAAAAGGTGATGAAGTACAACGCTTCCAATTCCAGTTGGGCACTGTATTTTAATTAACTGAAACAACAGGAACTCCTGCAAATTAGCATTGGGCAGATTTCTTGTATTGCTTTATACAAGGTTTATTTTGTCGCAAGTGGACTTTTTTACAAACGAAGTTTCTGCAAAGCCAAAACATAGCATTTTTGCTTGTTATATCTTTGTTTTTTAGGAAAACTACGGCTTGACACCAGTTTTGCAGGGGTTTCTTAAATCAACTTTAAGGAGAACGCCATGAAAGGATTTTTTTTAACGCTTGATGGCATTGATGGTGCAGGCAAAAGCACACATTTGGCTTTTATTCAGCAGTGGATACAAAAACAAGGCATTGAAGCGATATTTACACGCGAACCAGGCGGAACGCCATTGGGTGAAGAATTACGGAATATTTTATTGCATACTTCCAATCAAATTCACCCCGAAACCGAAGCATTGATGATGTTCACTGCACGCTGTGAATTGTTGAATGAAGTGATTATTCCAGCACTAAACAAAGGTTGTTGGGTGGTTTCTGACCGTTTTTCTGATGCCACTTTTGCGTATCAAGGTGGTGGACGCGGCGTTGCTTGGGAAAAAATGGAGCAGTTGCAACAATGGGTACAAAACGACTTGCGACCGAATATGACGATTATTCTTGATGTTCCACTGGAAGTTTCTTTGGAGCGATTAGAGCGTTCTCGTGAAAAAGACCGCTTTGAGCAAGAATCACCAGATTTTTTTATCAGAGTGCGTCAAGCTTATCTCAAACGAGCAGAAGATACACAGCATTATGCGGTGGTTCGTTCGGATCGTGATATTGAAGAAGTTCAAGCAGATATTGAAAAAATTCTTTCAGGCTGCCTGAAACAATATCAATCGCTTTGACAAATGCTTTTTATAGGTTTATGATTTTCACATGATGAAAACACACGCATTAAACAAATCTTTTGCACATGATTACTGGTACTGCCTCAACAGGCGGTATCTTTTGCGTGTCTTGAAAAAGTGATTTTTATTGAAATAGAAATGCAAAAACCGCCTTGTGATTAAGGCGGTTTTTTTATGCTCCCTTAAAGGATTTTGAACATGTTGTTATGCGAACGAGATTTTTTTTGCATTTCCCATACGGGGGGAAATAGGCAGCCTGAAAGCATTTCCCATACAGGGAAAAACAGGCAGGCTGAAAACATTTTCCATGCAAGGGAAAACAGGCAGGCTGAAAATAGGCAAAAATTATGGACGCTTCTTTTTGATGCACAACTTAATCGCCCTATATTGACTGCCAATCAAGTGAATAATTATGTTGTGAGCGAATCTTTATTTCCATCCATTCGCAGCATTGCTTGCCAAATTGCAATGGAGCGTCATCATTGGGAGCATCCAACGCCCAAACAATTCACTACTGCTTCCGATTGGTTTGCAGGGCGAATTTTGACTTTGGGGATACGAGTATTTTATGTTTTGCCACAATATTTTTCTATAATCGAAGAAGCCAATCAAAAAGCGAATCAATTTGCCATTGAACATGATTTACCCATGAGGCAGGCTGAAATCATTATAGATTCTTCGGTTGCTGAAAATACAGCTAAAATCACTTTGGAAAATGAAGTTTCATTGCCATCGCAAAATTTAGGGGCGGTAGGCAATGCATTGTTTTTAAAAAAACAAATGACTTTTATAAATCACTGCAACACTGGCATTTGTGGGTCGTTTCTTTGATGACGAAAACTCATATGGCTATATGGATGAAAAACGAAGTATCAGAAAAACAGTAACGCCGTGAATTGAGCGTTTTTTAGGCAACCTGAAAACAGTGTTCGCCATAAGTCGATAGCATGATCAGATACAAGCACAAAGATGAACTTTATAATCAACCAAAAAATTTGTTGAAATTGGAAAACGCCTAACGAAATTTTGGCTTCTTGGTAAAATATTGCACTTAAATGAGTTGCATGTGCGTTTTAAACTTTTAAAAAGGATTGCGATATGTCTGTTTTTTGGGTTACAGGTGCTTCGTCAGGATTTGGGCATGATTGTGCGGTGGAATTGTTGAAAAAAGGGCATACGGTTTATGTTTCTGCACGAAATGCAGAAAGCATGAAAGATTTGGCACAAATGTGTGCCAAAGTGCTTCCTGTTGATGTAACCAAAGAAGAAGATATTCAACAAGCCGTTGCCGTTATTCAGCAAGAACAAGGTCGGTTAGATGGTTTGTTGGCGAATGCAGGTTACGGCGTTTATGGCATGGTGGAAAGCATTCCCATCAACGACATTCAAAAGCAGTTTGATGTCAATGTATTTGGCGTAGCAAGATGTATTCAAGCCGTTTTGCCGATGATGCGTCAGGCTCGTTCTGGACGGATTGTGATTACCGAATCCTTGGCGGCCCATGCTTCTACTGTGGGGATTGGTTGGTATGCTGCCAGTAAGCACGCTTTGCGTGGTATGCATGTTGCTTTGCGTCAGGAAGTGGCTGCATTGGGCGTTAAAGTGATTGCGATTGAGCCAGGTCGTGTGAAAACGCGTTTTGGCAATGTGGCTTGCGAAGGTTTGTTGGAGCGAGAAAAGGAAGCAGATTATCAACAACTCAGTCGCGATTTTGTGGATTATATGGATCGTCCAACCATGTGGCGAACGGCAACGACGCAAAGTACGGTTGATGCGATGGTTCATGCTTTGACTGCCCCCAAACCGCATACGGTTTATCGTACCACCAAAGACGCTCGCTTATTTCCAATTCTATTAAAATGGTTGCCAGATGCTTGGTATGACAGCATCATTTTGAAAAAAATAACAGGACAAATATAAATTCAGGTTGCCTTATTAAAATAACAGGCAGGCTGAAAACAGTTTGATTTTCAGGTTGCCTATTCAATTTTTGCCCATATTATTTCGGCTTTGCAAAAGAATTTATTCCATACTCAATACGACATCGCGAATTTTGCGAAAAATCAAGGCATAGGGAGCGGTGTCGTTTCGATTGGCAAATTGATAACGCAAAATATCAAAATCTTGTTGTTTCAGGCTGCCTGAAAATTGTTCGATCACTTCTCTTTCCTGTTTACCTTCATGATGCCCACTGTAAATACAAACCGCCAAAATGCCATTCGGACGGAGTAAGTGTAGTATTCTCTTAATAGCAATCAGGCTGGTTTCGCTGTGGGTTGTCATGTTTTTATCGCCATTCGGCAGATAGCCTAAATTAAAAACCCCTGCGTCCACAGATTGTTGAATATAGCGATGAATATTTTGATGACCGTCTAAAATCAACTCAACACGATTTTGTAGTTGGTGTTGTTTTAACTTTTGTTGTGTGGTTTGTATGGCGGATTCTTGAACATCAAATGCCCAGACTTTTCCTGTTTCCCCAACGCATTGTGCCAAATGCAAGGTATCATGACCGTTGCCCATAGTAGCATCAACCGCACAATCGCCATTTTGCAAATGTTGTGATAAAAGGTGATGGACAAAAGGTAAGATATTCAGTGGTAATGTCATTTTCAGGCTGCCTGTTTTAAGGTAAAAAGCCTTGATAAGTCCATTTTCGCCGTTGCCAAAAACGGTGCCAAGAAGAGAAGTTTAAAGTTCGTTGTTCACTCATCAAACACACTTTCAGGCTGCCTGAAAGAAAATCTTCTAACAATGGCTGAAACAGTTCAGCTTCTAAAAGATGCAATTTTTCTAACCATTGTGCCATGTTTTGATTTTGAATTGCTTTTTGCAGTGTATCGCAATAAATGACCGTAGCATGAGTATTCTTGATGGATTTCCAAGAAAAATCTTCGATAGGAATGATTTTATCGTCAGGCAGCCACGAAATAGCCCCCGCCGATACAGTGGAAGCATCTGCCAAACCTTGAATGTCTTGCCACAACCAAATGCTGTTGACTGCCTGATTTTCCGTTGATGGCAAATGCAATAACATTTGTAATTCCGTCAGCAATTTAGAGATGGCAGAAGCATCTTCTCCTGTGATTTTATCGTTTCCATTCACCCGACCGTTTAACGACCAAATATCTGGTGCATTCCAACAAGTGGGCAATTCTCCTGTCATCAGCCATAAATCTGGACGATACACATGGGCGATTAAACCATCTTCTTGAATAAAATCATTGATAACATTGACAATGCGATGGGCTTGTGTCCAAGATAAACTCAAATCTGCACCGCTAATCACTTGCACTGAATGCATATCAGCATGCTGCATGACAGGCGAAAGAAAACATGCTGGCGTTGATAAAGGTAAATCTAAATCACGCAATGCCAATGCTTTCAGGCTGCCTGAAAAGGTATTGGCCATGAGATGCGTGGTGTTATGACTCGTGTGCTTCACTTTCGCATAAGCACATAAACGAGATAAACAAGGCGTGTTCATTTTTGGAAAAGAATCACGCACAGCTTGAAAATCTTCGGATAAATGCAAAGATGGCAAAATAATGGTGGTCATATTGGTTTTCCGTAGCATTTTTCATGCGGGCGAATAGTTTTTTTTTGGGGCTGTATTAGATTAGCCCAAAAAATTGTTAAATTCCACACCATTTTCGCAATGTTTTGAGTTGCTGTTTTGGTGTCCCATAGTTAAATCTAAACTCACATTCTTTCAAGAAAAGTGGGAAAGATTTGCGG
>JAGCOT010000066.1 GCA_017645365.1 Neisseriaceae bacterium | reverse complement strand
CTGAAAAGATTTTTTTAAACAGGAAAGCAGGCAGGCTGAAAAGATTTTTTTAAACCGGAAAACAGGCAGGCTGAAAGGATTTTTTAAACAGGAAAACAGGCAGGCTGAAAGGATTTTTCAAACAAGGAAACAGGCAGGCTGAAAAGATTTTTTTAAACAGGAAAGCAGGCAGGCTGAAAAGATTTTTCAAACAGGAAAATAGGCAGGCTGAAAGGATTTTTCAAACAAGGAAACAGGCAGGCTGAAAAGACAAAACCGACAAGCGTTTAACTTGTCGGTTTTGTGGATTTATGGGGATTGTTGTGTAGGTTAGTGGATACCCTATTTCACTTGCGAATACCACGCAAGTACCACGCGAGCTTCTTTTAACTACACTGCTCTTATTACAGCCTGTTCATACCACTTGAAGTGGTATATAGCCCACCCAATTTTGGGGGGCGGCTATAACGGTGTATGTTTAGATACAGGAGCATTGCCCATTATAGCCCACCCCAATTTGGGGGGCAACTATATACCACCTATTTTGCGTCAAAATCGTCATAGATTGATGCTTTTTTGCGACTGGTCAAACATAAACCTAAAATCAAAACCGTATAAAATCGCCATTTTTTGACAAATTTCATCAAAACTTGTGTGGAAAAGGTTTTTCAGCCTGCCTGTTGCGGTCAAAATACTTGCAGAAACGCTTGTAAAACGCATTATTCAGCCTCTGAATGAAATGAGGCGAAGAATTTTATGCCATTGGTTTATAAAGATTTTTTGCCCTTGTTCAGAATAATGAATCATGAAAAAACGGATTTGGCAGGGGTTTTTTGTATGGGAAATGCCCCTGCATGGGAAATACCCCCCCGCATGGGAAATGCCCCTGCATGGGAAATGCTGCTTGATCAGGCAGGCTGAAAAATGGATGACTCGTTTTCTGATTGATTTTCCAAAGTTAAATGCGAGCGTTGCAAATAATCATCGGATTGCATTTCCTGCATACGGCTGACGGTACGCGTAAATTCTTCTGCAAAATCACCTTCGGTATAAATTTCTTCTAACGGCACATGAAAAGTCGCACACAATTTGACGCGATAATCATACAAAATATCGATCAACCAAGTCAGTCGTCTTGCTTCTGAACGCTGTTCTGCTGAAAGTTTTTCAATGCCTGAAATAAAGACAAAACGATAGTGCTCTGCCAAATAAAGATAATCTTGTTGCGAACGAGCAGTAAAACATAGGGTGCGAAAATCCAGCCATACGGCTTCTTTGGTGCGAGAACGCACAGCAATCGAACGCCCCAAAATTTCTAAATCTTCATCAAAACGCTCATCTTCACCTGTAATTCGGTCGAATGTTTTTGCCAATAGCCGTTCATTTTCGTTAGAGGCAGGCTGAAAATAAACATCGGCATAACTTAAAGTACGCAAACGATAATCTTCTCCGCCATCAACATTGAGTATGGTGAGATTTTGAACCATCAAATCAATAGTAGGTAGAAAACTGCTGCGATTTTGTCCTTGTGGATATAAATCTTGCGGTGCGTAATTGGAAGTGGCCACCAAAACCACGCCGTGTGCAAAAAGTCCTTCTAATAGACGCCCTAAAATCATGGCATCTGCAATATCACTTACATGAAATTCATCAAAACACAAAACACGAACTTCTTGGGCAATTTCTGCGGCTACTGCCTGCATGGGATTTTTTTCGTGTTTTAAATCACGCAAACGCCTGTGAATATCCGCCATAAAAGCATGAAAATGCACGCGTTTTTTACGCACATAAGGCAGACAACCAAAAAAAGTATCCATCAGAAAACTTTTGCCGCGTCCGACACCGCCCCATAAATACAATCCACGCGGCGATACTGGCGAACGCAAAGAACGACCTAAAAAACGATTGCGTTTTTGTTTAAAATCAATCAGTTGTACCCAAAGTTGATCCAACATTTCGATGGCTTGCTTTTGGGCAACATCTTGAATAAATCCTGCCTGTTGAGCGGCTTGTTGATACCAACTTAAAGGACTGTGTCCTTCATAAGATGGGGCTTGAAAAATATGTGTCATAATCTTTTTTAGGCTGCTTGTTTTTCAGGTTGCCTGTTTCAATAATAAAACTCGCCATTATACTGCCGTCAAAGCATAAGAAAAACCTTGCCATTAAAGCAAGGTTTTTCTTATCTCCTCATTAACTTAATTAATCACATAGAAAGAAATCGTTCAATTATTCTTCGTATAAAGAAGTGGATAAATAGCGTTCTCCACAAGATGGCAAAAGGGTTACGATGCGTTTTCCTGCGTTTTCAGGTTGCCTTGCTAATTGCAATGACGCCCAGACCGCAGCCCCTGATGAAATCCCTGCCAATACCCCTTCTTGTTTTGCTAAATTTCGTGCAGTGGCAAAGGCGTTTTCGTCTGATACGGTGATGATTTCATCAATAATCTGCCGATTTAATATTGGTGGAATAAATCCAGCACCAATGCCTTGAATGGCGTGTTTTCCTTTAACACCAGTTGATAAAACAGGAGAACCAGCGGGTTCAACTGCAACAATTTTGATGTTGGGATTGTATTGTTTTAATACTTCGCCCACCCCTGTAATCGTCCCCCCAGTGCCAACGCCTGCCACGAAAATATCGATTTTACCGTTGGTGTCCGCCCAAATTTCTTCTGCCGTAGTTTTGCGGTGTGCTGCTGGATTGGCTGGATTTTCAAACTGTTGCAAGATGATGTGCGTATCAGGATTGTTTTGAACCAATTCTTGTGCTTTGGCAACGGCACCTGCCATACCGTCTGCTGCGGGAGTCAGAATCAATTCAGCCCCTAATGCACGCACCAACATTTTGCGTTCGCGACTCATGGAGTCTGGCATAACGATAATGAGTGAATAGCCTTTGGCAGCACAAACCATTGCCAAACCAATGCCAGTATTACCACTGGTAGGTTCAACCAAAACCGTATTAGGTTTGATGCGACCGTCTTTTTCAGCTGTGTCAATCATGGCGGCTGCTACGCGGTCTTTAACGCTGTTGGCGGGATTAAAAAACTCTAATTTGACCAATATTTCTGCATTTTGTGGAGGCAATCGATTCAGTTTTAATAATGGTGTTTTGCCGATTAAATCAGTGATGCTGTTGGCAATCGTCATAATCTTTTTCCTTATGAATTATCGTGAAAATCAGATTATGAATAAAAAAAGAGCATATTCAAAGAATCAATGATTTGAATATCATAACTATGAGTTATATAGAAAAACAGGCAGCCTGAAACTTTGGTAAAACCCGTTTGCAGGGTGCCTATTTTAATGGTGATGGATGATTTCAGATTCTTTAAGCGTTTCAGGCAGCCTGAAAACAGTATTTTCAATAACTATTGTATGCTGCTTGGGTGTAACGAAGAAGTGGCAAGCTGAATAAGCACATAAGGAGCAACAACAACCGCCCAAAACTCTTGTTGATTGGACGACCACAGCAAGGCTTCTTGGTCGGTTGGTGTATGAATTTTGTTTTGCTGAATCATTTTTTGAATGAATGAAGCATCATCGCAAGCCATTTTTTCGGCGATGTTGGGTAAATCTAAATTTTCATCAATCACAATCACAACGCCACGAGCGAAATGGCGTTCTAATTCAGCCCATTGAATGCGGGCGGTTTCTAAATTCAGTTTTTCGTAAAGAAGCGGTTGTTTCATGGTTCAATTTTTAAGATATAACGGCGTACAGCAGCGTTGTGGTCGGTTAAATTGGAAGAAAAATGACTGCGACCATTTCCTTTACCAACAAAATACAAATAATCGACATCGGCAGGATGGGCAGCAGCTTGTAAAGATGCCATAGAGGGCGATGCTATCGGTGTGGGCGGAAAGCCTTTGCGAGTATAAGTGTTATAAGGCGTATCTCTTTGTAAATCGGCTTTGGTAATATTGCCGTTATAGGCTTTGCCCATGCCGTAAATCACGGTGGGATCGGTTTGTAAACGCATGCCTATTTTTAAGCGATTGACAAATACTGCGGCGACTAATGGACGGTCTTCTGCGGCATTGGTTTCTTTTTCGATGATGCTTGCCATAATCAGCATTTCATAAGGATTTTCATAAGGCAAACCAACATCTCGTTTATTCCAAACGCTATTTAAATTTTTGTTCATCATACTGTATGCGGTGCGGTATAAGGTGAGGTCATCTGTGCCTTCGTCCATAATGTAAGTATCAGGAAACAAACGACCTTCCAAACTGCCACCGACTTTGTCGATGTCTATTTCTGCCAATAATTCGTGATTGGTCAGATGTTTGGTTTTGTGTTCTAAAAATTCATTTTGATTGATGTGTTCACGGATTTTGTCTATGGTCCACCCTTCGCCCAAACGCACGGAAATCTTTTCAGGACCATCGTGATACAGATGCTGAATCATGTCCCAAGCGGAAACTTTCCCAGAAAAGCGATAATGACCTGGTTTGAGTGGCGTATCTTTGGTGATACAGCGTCCTGCAAGTGTGAGTGGAATACGCCAATAAATAACGCGGTCATTGGCTAATTGACGCGAAACAACACTCCACCCATGACCTTGACGGATTTTCAAAACATAATTATTAGGAATTTGTTTAGGCATAAACAAACCCCAAGCAAACAGGCTTAAAAATATGATGATAAAAAACAACAGTATCATCAAAAATATTTTGACTTGTCGTTTCATTGCATTCCCTTGTTTCTAAAAGGTAAGGCTTTTTTCAGGCTGCCTGAAAATGTAATTTATTAGGGGCTGTATTAGATTAGCCCAAAAAATTGTTAAATTCCACACCATTTTCGCAAGGTTTTGAGTTGCTGTCTTGGTGTCCCATAGTTAAATCTAAACTCACATTCTTTCAAGAAAAGTGGGAAAGATTTGCGGTCAAT
>JAGCOT010000065.1 GCA_017645365.1 Neisseriaceae bacterium | reverse complement strand
CATTGACCGCAAATCTTTCCCACTTTTCTTGAAAGAATGTGAGTTTAGATTTAACTATGGGACACCAAGACAGCAACTCAAAACCTTGCGAAAATGGTGTGGAATTTAACAATTTTTTGGGCTAATCTAATACAGCCCCTTTAACTTTGTTTGAATGGTGCGGTTTAACTGCTTTGCAAGTTATTTTACTCACTGTATTTATAATAAATTGATGCTTCGCATCAATTTAAGGTTTTATTCACTGGCTTAAAAATTTCGCTTGCGATTTGCAGAAATTGCGATTTGTTTGCTTTGCAAATTTTTCAGGCTGCCTATTTAAATCAACAGGCAGCTTGAAAAATTTTATGAAATAGGATTTTAACTGGCAGAAAAATGATGCAAACTTAAATTTTCCATACAAAAATGATCCAAAGGACCTCTGCCTTTGCCTAAACGCCAGTTTGCGGAAGATTCAATGGCATCCTGAACATAATTTTTTGCCGCACGAATGGCTTCGGAAAGATTGGGCAGTTGCGGACGCAAACATGCGATTGCAGATGCAAATGTACAACCGCTACCATGCGTATTTTTCGTTTCTATGCGTGATTTTACATAAGATTCTGAAAAACCTTGTGCAGTAAATAGCCAGTCGGTTGCGGTATCCGCTTCAAAATGCCCGCCTTTTGCCAAAACCGCACGCGCACCACGATTGAGTAAAACTTGGCATTGTGCTTCAACTAATCCCGCATCTTTAACGGCGGCTTCGGTGCTATTGGTTAAATCTGCCAATTCATGCAAATTGGGCGTTACCACATGGACATGAGGCAAAAGTTTTTCTACGGCAACATTCACAATATCTTCTGTGGTTAAACCATCGCCAGAGGTTGCCACCAATACTGGATCCCAAACCACGAATTCTGGCTGATATTTGGTGAGTACCGAAGAGACAATTTCAACACTTTCAGCATCGGGCAACATGCCAATTTTGACAGCGTGAATGTCAATATCCTCCAAAATGGCTTCGCATTGTGCCAATAAAATTTCTGGGGAAGTAGGATTCAGTGATTTCACACCTTGTGTATTTTGTACAGTCAATGCTGTAATCGCAGTACAGGCATAACCGCCCAAAGCACTGATGGTTTTTAAATCTGCCTGAATGCCCGCACCAGCGGAAGAATCAGAACCGCCAATGACCAAAACTCGTGGATTTTTACTAATCAATGACATGGTCTTGCTCCTGTTTTAAGTTGATTGTGAATGTTTCGTTTTTGATACTTCTGCAAAATGGGTAGATGGGCATTCATAAACCATACTCATCTACCCATTTTGAGATAGATTCTTTAAAACGGTAAAGCTGATGTTATTCTAAACAAAAGATTTACAGAATAGGGAAATTTTTATAAATGGCAGGCTGAATATTTTTCAGCTTGCCTCACGATAACCCCTAATGGTAAGGCAGGCTGAAATATTTCAAGTTGCAGTAGCACAAAAACACGAAGACTTGGTAGTTAGACCATGTTTTTAAGGCATATACAACGAACAATAGGCAACATTAAATATCTTCTTCTTCCAATTCTTCATTTTCAGGTTGTGGCAACTCGATTTCGTGGTCATTCATCAACAAACGCCTGTTTTCCAATTTCAGGTTGCCTGAAATTCTCTCTTGCTCAATTTGAATAAGACCTTCTTTGTGCATACTGTCTAATGTGTTTTGCACCATTGCACGAATGGTTTCTTGCATATCCTGCCAATCTTTGTCGTTATCCGTATGAAAAAATTGCTGAATTTGACTTTGCGTAAATTTTTCAGGCAACGCTTGGGGAATGTCGTATTGTGCATGTGCGATGATTTTGGGTAATAATTTTTGAATGTCTTCCAAATCTTCGTTTTTAACATCACGCAGGGTGAAATCAGCATTCATGGTGATTAAACCTGCGGGGGTTTCTAAATTCAAACGCTCTAATTGAAAAGTTGGATTGTGGGTAAAAATCGCCGCTCCTTCTTGACGCAAGGCAGTCAGTACGGATTGTCGCCATTGTTCATCTTCTGCATTGGCAATTTCTGCCATTTTGGCTTTTAATGTTTGCAAGGCTTTGGCGTGAATGTGTTGGGCTGATGCAATCACATTCAAGTTTTGATAAACGGATTCACCATAACGCAAATGTTCTAATGCGACTTTGCCCACCATATTGGCCATATCATTTTCAACATTGGTTTCCGCTTCAAAGCGGAAATTTTTTAGGTGAATTTCAGATGGTGGTGCAGAAACTGTGGGATTGATAAATGCCCCAATTTGCAAATCACTCACCATGTTAATCAATTCGTTTAACTGGATTTTGTGATCCACGCTTTTATCCCATTTCATCAGAAAGTCTTGTAAAGATAGAACACTATTGCCTTCGGGCAAAATATCGTTTCCTTTGTGTTGAATGTGATAGGCAAGATTACTCCAAGCAATTTCGCCCAAATCTGCCAAAGTCAGCGTCATGTTTGGGGCGGAAATATGGGTTTGATAATTTTGGTAATGGGCGGAATATTGAGTAACGCTTTCCAAGCCTTTCCACACCCAATGAATGCCTGATAATTCTTGATAATCGAATGGACTGATATTGATTTTCAGGCTGCCTGAACCATTCCAAGCAATTTCATCTTGAATGGATACTGCTTGTACATCACCAAATAATTGTTTCAGCATTTTGGTGGCATTTTCGGAAAATTTTAATTGCGTGGTAACCTGTGCTTGTCCAATATGATCGCCCAACCAAGGACCATATTGCACATGACTTTGCATGGTAATATTGTCTTGCAAAAAGCCGTTGAGTGTTTTAGGTACATGTTTTTCAAATTGACTTAATACTTGTGGCTTGATGCGAACCACAATGGTTTCGTCCGCACTGATCCAGTTGCGTTGATAATCACGCGAAACAATTTCAAATATGCCACTGCGATTGATGATGGTGCTGCGTTCTGCCAATGTGTTTTCAACATTTTTGCCCGTATACACCACCGAGATTACATAAGTTGCCAATAGGATAATAATCGCTAACAGTCCGCCTAAAATCTTTTTCATAAGATTGAAGTCCAATTCATTGAACAGTAAAACTTGCAAAGTATACCGCACAACCGTTGTGATTTGAGATTAAAATCAGGCAGCCTGAAAGCATTTCCCATACAATGCTTATCAAGAATTAGGCTGAAATGCTTTCAGGCTGCCTGATGCTATGATTTTTCAATTTTAAATAAATCAAAATGATGGATATAGAAGACATTCGCTTATTTTTGCTGATGGACGAAAATCAGCACGCCAATCATTGGCAAAATGTATGGCTGATGGGCTATCCTTTGTCGCAATCAGTTGTCCTATGTCAACACACACCGATCGAAGAACGCATCAGTCAAATTCAAATGGGTTTTGAGCAATGCGGTGATGCCGTGATGGTTGTTGCTCATGGATTCGCTTGTAATGCTTGGGCAGAATGGTTGTTTCAATCGGGTGTGGATTTACAAAAACGCATTAGTGGCGTGATTTTGGCAGAACCTGATTTAAATGCTTGGAGTGATGATGACAACGCACCGATTAACCGTGCTCGTGCGAATTTCCCTGTGGCTTGGGTAATGCCTAATCAAACTCATATAAACTATCCAAAAAGCAAAAACCATGCCCAGCGTTTGGGTGCTAAACATTTGATTTTCCCCAAATATCATACACTTAATGCACCGCTCAACGGTTGGCAATGGGGAATGTCGTTAATGCAGGATATTTTGCTTTAATGTATTTCAGGCAGCCTGAAACTTAATCATGAAACCCTTTTTCAGGTTGCCTTTACAAAAGGCAAATAAACATCAAACCGTGTGCTTTTGCCTGTGTATTGATAGGCAGGAGAAATAGCATCTAAAAATTCACCACGCAAAGGACGCTTCACCACAATACGATGTTTTGCTAAATTTCGTGCGGTGGATAATAACGCTCCGCTATCTTCATCATCACCAATGATTTCTTGAAAAAAACGCATGGCTTTTTTGACTTGTGCAGATTTGCGTCTTTCTGGAAACATGGGGTCTAAATAAATGACATCGGGTTTTGCTTGCGTGGCATATTCGCCTATGCTGCCAAAATGAAACGATATGCGTTGAATAATTTCAGCAGTTTGAGTGGATTGTTGTGCACGATGCAAAGCATCTAATAACAGTGTTGCTGCGACTGGATTTCGCTCAAAAACATCAACATTGGCCCCCAATGAAGCTAAAACAAACGCATCTTGCCCCAATCCACCTGTTGCGTCCCAAATATGATGATATTGATGCACCGCACAGGCTTTGGCAATGCTTTCATGTCCTCGAAAACGCGTACGATGGGCGATGCGTCCTGTAACAAAATCCGCATCAAGGGTTTCTGCGGTTTGTTGGTTTTTCAGAAGAATTCGATTGTTTTCAAACGCCAAATAGTAAGGGCTTTCAGGCTGCCTGAAAGTGATTGCAATGGGAATTCCTTGCAATATTGCTTGTAAGTATTTTTCGCAAGAAACATGATTTTCAGAAAGATAAAGTTCCATGATGTATTTTTATAAAGGCTTTAAAACAATCCGATCACTATTTAAACAAAATCATCATTTCGCCTATTTTTTCGCTTTAATAAAATCCAAACCGCCCCGTCATTGCGTGGCGGTTCCACATATGCCAAAACCTGCGAATGTTGCATCAGCCAACGGCGGGTTAATCGTTTAATGGAAGACACAAAACCTTTTGAGCCCAAGCCACTGCCGTGAATGATTTCCCCCATCACACCGCGTTTTTGTACATAATCAATAAATTCATTCAATACATTTTGGGCTTCTTCTTGACGATAACCGTGCAAATCCAGTGTTGCGACCATTTCATGTTCTTGATGTTGCAAAAGTTTGCGAATATCATTTTTGCCACCACCACCATGTGCATATTGTTTTGGCGGTTCATCGGAAGACCATTCACTGTCGCCTACGAAAACATGGTTTTCGCTATTTTCTT
Organism: Neisseriaceae bacterium; assembly: GCA_017645365.1. Lineage (GTDB taxonomy): Bacteria > Pseudomonadota > Gammaproteobacteria > Burkholderiales > Neisseriaceae > RGIG9985. The sequence goes on along the minus strand of JAGCOT010000065.1, from coordinate 30,318 downwards.
CGTGATTTTTGGGACGCACTTGAATCGGCGTTAAATCCACATCACGCTCGCGGCGACCGCTATTTTTTAGCGGAATAACACCAGTCATTGCATCAGCAAAATGGATGGTTTCTTCTTTTTTAACTTGTTCTTGTGCGATGCGTTCTTGCCGAATCCGCTCTTTTTCGGAGTCGCCTAATTGCTTTAATTGCCGTTGCCAATGATTGTTTTGCATAGTGGTTTCCCTGATAAACTATGATACTATTTTGCTTTTTTAGAATAGAGAGTGATGATTTATGCTGCAATTTCAAACCATTCCTGTTACGCCGTTTGCTCAAAACGCTACTTTATTATGGGATGATCAAACGCAAGATGCTGTTTTGACCGATGTCGGTGGTGATGCGGAAATTTTACTTCAAGAAGTTGCATCGCGTCATTTGAATTTACAAGCGATTTGGCTGACGCATGGGCATTTGGATCATGTTTCAGGCGTTCCTGCTTTATTGCAACATCAAAGCGTAACGGTTTTGGGACCGCACCAAGAAGATGATTTTCTTTTACAGAAACTGCCTGAAATCACGCGTCAATATCAATTCCCAGAATGCCCTGTATTTACGCCAACACACTGGTTATCTGATGGTGATATGGTTTCTGTGGGCAATCATTATTTTCAGGTTTTGCACATTCCAGGACATACACCAGGTTCAGTGGTTTATTATTGTGAGGCGGCAAAATTGTTGATTGCAGGTGATGTGCTGTTTTTGGAATCGGTAGGACGCAGCGATTTTCCGCGTGGTGATGGTCCAACACTGTTGCGTGGTATTCGTGAAAAATTGTATACCCTGCCTGATGATGTGCAAGTGATTACAGGACACGGTGCATACACTACTATTGGGCATGAAAAAACGCATAACCCCTATGTTCGGGCAGCCTGAACCACTACGCGTGGGGCGTCCACCACTACGCATGGGGCGACCACCACTACGCGTGGGGCGACCATTACGCATAAGACGACCTCCAAACCATATTGTTATTGCGAGCCGTGATTGATTTAGAAGCGTGGCAATTACGGAGTAGCGAATTTCCATTTTTCAGGCTGCCTGTTTTAAAGGAAAACTTCCCTGCATGGGAAATGCTTTCAGGTTGCCTGTTTTAAAGAAAAACTTTTCTGTATTGGAAAATGCTTTCAGGCTGCCTGATGGATATTAACAGGCAACCTGAAAAGTTTTTAAGGTTCTTTTCTTAAATTGCGGCGGCGTTCTAATTCGCTTAAATAACGCTTACGCAAACGAATGGTTTGTGGCGTTACTTCCACCAATTCATCGTCATCAATAAATTCCACTGCACCTTCCAAAGAAAGTTGAATCGCTGGGGTTAAACTCACTGCTTCGTCTTTTCCACTGGCACGCACATTGGTGAGCTTTTTGCCTTTTAATGGATTGACCACCAAATCGTTATCGCGGCTGTGAATGCCGATAATCATGCCTTCGTAAATTTTATCACCTGGCACAACAAACATACGCCCACGATCTTCTAAATTCCATAAGGCATACGCCACTGCTTCGCCATTGTCTTGCGATACCAAAACACCATTGCGGCGACCAGGAATATCTGGTTTAACAGGTGCATAATCATCAAAAACATGACTCATCAAACCAACGCCACGCGTCATGGTCATGAATTCGCTCTGGAAGCCAATCAAACCGCGTGCTGGAATGCGATATTCTAAACGCGTGCGACCTTTACCATCGCTTTCCATATTCAGCAATTCACCTTTACGGCGACCCAATTCTTCCATGACGGCACCTTGTGTATTGTCTTCCACATCTACCGAAAGATTTTCGTAAGGTTCGCATTTTTCGCCATTGATTTCTTTATACAAAACACGCGGCTTGCCAACAGCTAATTCATAGCCTTCACGCCGCATGTTTTCAATCAGAATCGTCAAATGCAATTCACCACGACCAGAAACGCGGAAAACATCAGCATCTTCTGTATCTTCCACACGCAAAGCGACATTGGTCAGTAATTCTTTTTGCAAACGATCGCGAATTTGACGAGAAGTGATGAATTTGCCTTCTGTACCTGCCAAAGGCGAAGTGTTGACCATAAAATCCATAGTCAGCGTAGGTTCATCAACATTCAGCATGGGCAAGCCTTGCGGATGGTCTTTTTCGCAAATGGTAACGCCAATGCCAATATCATCTAATCCAGAAATGATGATGATGTCGCCAGATTCGGCTTCATCCATAGGGACGCGTTCCAAACCACGAAAACCCAAAATTTGATTGATACGCCCCTGTGCTATTTGCTGGTCTTCTTTCATGACCACCACATTTTGTCCTGTTTTGATGCGACCATTCAAAATGCGACCAATGCCCAATCGACCTGTGTAAGAAGAATAATCCAACTGGGAAATTTGCAGTTGCAAAGGCTGTTCGGCACTGCCTGCTGGGGCTGGGGTGTATTTTAAAATGGTTTCAAATAAAGGACGCATATCGGTAGATTCGTCCGATTCGTTCAGTTTGGCAAAACCATTCAAGCCAGAAGCGTACACAATGGGGAAATCTAATTGTTCATCGGTAGCATTGAGCTTATCGAATAATTCAAAAGTTTGGTCAATCACCCAAGATGGGCGAGCACCAGGTCTGTCAATTTTGTTGATGACGACAATTGGTTTTAATCCCAATGCCAATGCTTTTTTGGTAACAAAACGCGTTTGTGGCATTGGACCTTCTTGGGCGTCCACCAACAGCAAAACGCAATCGACCATGCCTAAAACACGCTCCACTTCACCGCCAAAGTCAGCGTGTCCTGGTGTGTCGACAATGTTGATGTGATATCCGCCGTATTCAATGGCCGTATTTTTTGCCAAGATGGTAATACCGCGTTCACGCTCGATGTCGCCACTGTCCATTACGCGTTCATCAACCTGCTGATTGTCGCGAAAAGTCCCTGATTGGCGTAATAATTGATCTACCAAAGTGGTTTTACCGTGATCCACATGGGCAATAATGGCGATGTTGCGAATTTGTTTAGACATAAATACTCTTAAAATTAGTGAAATAAAAAGGGCTAAATTATACGCCTAAAAATGATATTTGTTTTGATGGTTCTATATTTTCAGCCTGCCTGTTGATTTAAAAAACAGGCAACCTGAAAATGAAGTTTTGACGAAGTCGAAACTGAATTTCTGCGAAACGGAGGTGAAGCTAAAATGAAGTTTTGACGAAGTCGAAACTGAATTTCTGCGAAACGGAGGTGAAGCTAAACGGTTTTTTACAATGGCTTTGCCTATTTTTCATACAAAATAGGCAGGCTGAAAAAAATAGGCAGGCTGAAAAGAATTTTTTACACCGTTCGATTCAAAATAATTTCTAAAACAAATCGACTGCCCATATACGCTAACATCAGGCTGAAAAAGCCCACAATCACCCAAATGGCAGCCTTACGACCACGCCAAGAACGCAATACGCGTCCATATAAAACAAAGGCATAAATCACCCATGAAGCGATGCCAAATACTACTTTATGGGAAATTTTGAAAGGCGTACCGAAGACGGCTTCACTGAATATCGTGCCACTGGCAACTGAAATGGTCAGCAAAATAAAACCAAACCAAACAGCTTGAAACATCAGTTTTTCTAAACTCAATAAAGGCGGTAAAAAACGCATCAACAGCGACATTTTGCGTTTGCGTAAATCGGTTTCAATCATAAAAATCAAAGCCGCCAAAACCATTGCAATGCCAAACAGTGCATACGCTAAAATAGAACTACCAACATGCAGGATAAAGGGCAAATGATGTACGGTGTAACTGGAAGTATGACCTGGAAAAATCAAGACCAAAAATAAAGAAATGACCGTCATCGGATACAAAATAATTTGTAAACCTTTGAGTGAGTAAAAAAAACTGCCAATAAAATACATCAGCACCATCAACCAAGTTACCAAGTTCAAAGTTTGACCAAAACTGAACAAGACCATTCCACCTTGGGTTAAGGGTGCCCAAACCGTCCAAGTGTGCAGCAGCAAAACAGGGGCTAAAATCATCAATTCTTTTTTTAGAGGATAATTTTCGGAGGGACGATTTCGCCAAAAGCCCCATACATAAGCCCCCAAGCCACTGTAAATCAGTAATAAAACAATAGTCAGGACAGATTGCATTTTAATTTCACCTTTAAATCACGGTAGACAGTAGATGCTTTTTTGAAAAATCTTATCAAGCGACATCATACCGTTAAATGAGAATAGTTTAAAGAACGAATTTTATCGTTTAATACGGTGTTTGGCACTGTGCAATGCTGGATAAATGGTGTATCTTTCGCAGGAAAAATGGTTTGCAAAATCTTTTCAGGCTGCCTGTTGAATCATTGGCAATATGCGTTATTTGGTTTTGCAAGATTTTTTAGTTGTATGCATTTAAACTTAAAGGAATATTGAACATGAGCGAACGAACCGTACATTGCGTTAAATTAGGCAAAGAAGAAGTGGGCTTGAAATTCCCACCACTGCCCAATGAATTAGGAAAAAGAATTTACGAACAAGTCTCTCAAACCGCATGGGATCAATGGGTGCGTTTGCAAACCATGATCATCAATGAAAATCGCTTAAATCTTGCCGTTCCTGATGCACGAGCCTATTTAGCACAACAAATGGAACAATATTTTTTTGGCGAAGCCGAAGAATAATTCAGAACAAGCAAGGGGGGATTTTTCTTCGCCTTGCTTATTGAAAAAAAAGCATTTTAATCCTTTTCAGGCTGCCTGTTTTATCTTGTACGGAAAGCAATTCTTTCATCACGGGCAGTGCCCTGTTTTTAAGATTATTCTTGTATGGAAACAATTTTTTCGATTTTCACGCGTTCGATGCGTTGATCTTCTTTTTGAATCACGGTGAAGCGATAACCGCAATAGTCGATAAAATCATCAACATCAGGAATTTCTTGCATTTCTTCCATCAACAAACCGCCGATGGTATGGAAATCAGTATCTTCTGGCAAAGGCGGAAGTGGAATTTTTTGAGCCAATTCTTCGTATTCTAATGCACCATCGACCATTAAAGTTTCATCTGCATTTTCTTGAATACTGGGTGCTTCTTGGCGTTCTAACTCAAATTCCTCTGGGAAATCCCCCGCAATAGTTTCCAACATATCTTTGATGGTTACCATCCCCAAGACCACGCCAAATTCATCAACAATTAAAGCCGTATCCGCACCTGATTCACGGAATAATTCCAATGCAGATAGGACATTAGTCGTTTCTGGTAAAAATAAAGGTTTTTTTAATGCTGTACTGACATTCAGGTTGCCTGAATCGAGTAATTGCGTGAGTAAATCTTTTTTGAATACCACGCCCAAAGGTTCGTCAATGCCTGCTTTGCCAATGACGACCAAACGAGAAAAAGGAGTTTGTTTCAGTTGTTCTTTTTGTGTTTCGATGTCTTGTGAAATGTCCAATCGTTCAATATCGCGGCGAGGCGTCATCACGGCGGTAATGGCTCTTTCAGCCAGCGTGAATACACTGCGAATCATGTTTTTTTCATTGGCTTCAAAAACATCTTCATCTTCAATTTTTTCACCATGATTGGCGGCTTTGGTCAAAACATCTTCGCGAATCCCCATCATGCCCAAAACAGAATCCGCCGTGCGTTTTCGCCATGTACTGCTGCGAAAAGTATTTTCTTTGCGATTTTTTTGAGCGATTTGATTAAAGGTTTCAATCAAAATGGAAAAACCAATAGCAGCGTAAAGATAACCTTTGGGAATTTTAAAATGAAAACTTTCAGCAATCAGCGAAAAGCCAATCATCAGCAAAAAGCCCAAACACAACATGACAACTGTTGGATGTTGCTCCACAAAAATGGTTAGCGGTTTACTTGCCCAAATCATTACCATCATGGCAACTATTACGGCTGCCATCGCAATGATGATGTGTTCTACCATATGCACGGCAGTAATCACCGAATCCAAAGAAAAGACCGCATCTAAAATGACAATTTGCAAAACGACTACGCCCATAGCAGCATAGATACGCTCGTGCGTGTTTTGCGTGTAAAGAATTTGACCTTCCAAACGCTCATGCAATTCTGTGGTGGCTTTGTAAAGCAAAAAAAGTCCGCCCAATAACATGACTAAATCTTTGCCTGATACAGATTGTCCGTTTAAATAAAACAAAGGAGCAGTCAGCGTGATGATGTACGACATCATGCCCAACATCAATAATCGAATCAAAACGGCAAGCGTTAAGCCTGTGATGCGGGTGCGGTCCCGCAGGTGAGGTTTTACTTTATTGGCTAAAATGGCAACGAAGACTAAATTGTCGATTCCCAGCACCACTTCTAAAATCATCAGGGTGAAAAAACCGATCCAAGTACTTGCATCGAGAAGCCAAGATATGTCCATGAACGAAAATCACTTAAAAATAAAGACGGAGCATTATACCGTTTATGAAAATGTTTTTTCGATTTCCAAAGGGATTTGATTGAGCGATAAATTTCGTGCCTCATTTTTGACAACGCATAAATTCAGGCTGCCTGAATGAGTGCTTAAACTTTGCATCACCCAGCCGATCGATTTTTCTTCTGCATTATCAATAGAATCACCAATGGGCAAAATGACATCCGCTTTTGCCAATATCAAGCCACGCTTGACGCTGCCACGATATTGGGAGCGTGCAATAATTTCCTGACCGGGATAACAACCTTTTTGAAAATGAATTGCCCCCAAACGATGATAATTAAGCATTTGTGCCACGCATTTTTCCGAAGTGGCAGCCTGAATATGGGCAAAACCGTTTTGCATTTCCCACAGCCGCCATTGGTGCTCGCATTCTGCATCATAACTTGGAAGATTTTGCATGGGAGCAACAGACAATATCCCACCGTGCAATAAGGTGATGTTCAAAACGCCATCTTTTTGAACACAGGGAAGATATGCTTCACTATTTTCAGGCAGCCTGAAAAGATTTTTTTCTTCTAGCAAAGTTCCTGCTACACGCCAATTTTCAGCCAATTCCAAAACTACTTGACTTCGCATAATATATTTGCGTAAGCGTTCTATAATAGGAAAAGCCAAGTCTTGTGCCACAATCATCCAAAAAACATCATTTTCATCGGCAATCATATAGCAATCAGCAAAAACACGACCTTGTGCGGTGTTGTATGTTGCCCAACATGCCTGATGCAATGATAAGCCATTGATATGATTGGATAATTGACGGTGCAAGAAATCGCGTGCATCTTTCCCTGTGATTTGAATCACGCTGTAATCTGGAAGAAGTGTTTTCATGATTTTTTCCTATACGATTTTTTAGCATTGACTCTATATTTATCCCATAAACTTTCTTGCATATTGATCATTGGTTCGTTGGCATGGCAAGAAACTCGTTGGTAAGAGCCATCCGACAACATCTCCCACGCTTGACTATTGTCTTTAAGTGCCAACGATAAACCTTCATCAATAATGCGTTGTTTGAGTGCTGGTGTTTGAATGGGAATGCAGGTTTCTATGCGACTGAAAAAATTGCGTGCCATCCAATCGGCACTGGCAATATAAACATCTTCCGCACCGTGATGATAAAAATAATATACGCGTGCGTGCTCTAATTGCTTGCCAATAATCGAACGAACTCGAATATTCTCCGACAAGCCTGTAACTTGCGGACGCAAAGCACACATGCCACGCACGATTAAATCCACTTGTACCCCTGCTTGCGATGCTCGATACAAAGCCTGAATGACTTGTGGTTCTAACAAAGAATTCATTTTGGCAATGATTTTCGCAGGTTTACCTTCTTGGGCAGCCTGAATTTCTTGTTCTATCGAGTGCATCACCATAGAATGCAAGGAAAACGGACTTTGATACAGTTTTTTCAGTTCTCCTGCTTGCCCTAATCCTGTGATTTGAATGAATAAATCATTCACATCAGAGGTTATTTCATCATTGGCGGTTAGCAAGCCAAAATCGGTGTAAATGCGAGAAGTGCCTTGATGATAATTGCCCGTTCCCAAATGAGCATAGCGTTTCAGGATGCCATTTTCTCTTCGCACAATCAAAGCCATTTTGGCATGAACTTTATAACCAAACACGCCATAAACCACCAAAGCCCCAGCATCTTCTAATTGACTTGCCCAAGTAACATTGGCTTCTTCGTCAAAACGAGCCATCAGTTCTACTACCACTGTAACTTCTTTGCCAGCCAAAGCCGCAGCAATTAAAGCACGAATTAAATCGGATTTTTTGCCTGTGCGATAAATCGTCATTTTGATGGCAACCACATCGGGATCAACCGCAGCACGGCGAATGAAATCGACCACAGGCTGAAAAGATTGATAGGGGTGATACAGCAAAACATCGCCTGCACGAATGGTGTCCAATAAGTTTTCAGGTTGCCTTAACGACTTGGGCGTAGAAGGTGTATCGTTGGGAAAACACAAATCAGGACGGTCTACCATTTCTGGCACAGACATCAATCGCACCAAATTCACAGGTCCATCGACACGATATAAATCCGCTTCGGTCAGTTGAAATTGTTCTAACAGAAAATCGGTAACATGGGCAGGACATTTGGTGGCCACCTCCAAACGCACGCCGCTACCATATTGCCGTTCATGCAATTCGCCTTGAATGGCGGTACGCAGATTTTTTAAATCATCTTCACCAACGGTTAATTCACTATCACGCGTTAAACGAAATTGATGAAAGCCTTTGACTTCCATACCTAAAAACATGGTTTGAATATGCTCGTGCATAATGGAAGACAAAAACACCAAACCTTGATGACCATCGCACAATTCATCAGGCAAACGAACCAAACGCGGCAAAATGCGTGGTGCTTGTAAAATAGCCATATCGGAAGCACGCCCAAAAGCATCTTTCCCGCTTAATTCCACCGCAAAATTCAGCGATTTATTCAGTGTTTTCGGAAAAGGGTGCGATGGATCTAATCCCACTGGCGTTAATACAGGTTTGATTTCGCGATGAAAATAATCTTCAATCCACTTTCGTTGAGCATCAGACCATTCATTGCGTTTATAAAAAACAATTCCTTCATCACGCAACAAAGGCAATAATTTTTGAAACAAAGCATATTGTTCGTTAATCAAAGTTCGTGCCTGATGACGAACTCGATTCAAAACTTCGTGCGGCAATTCACCTGTTTGCAAAGGCTGATATGGAGCGGTTTTGATTAAGCGTTTCAGCAAAGCCACACGCACTTCAAAAAACTCATCTAAATTGGACGAAACAATACACACAAAACGCAAGCGTTCCAACAAAGGAACACGCTCATCTTCTGCCTGTGCCAAAACGCGGCGATTAAATTCTAATAAAGCAGTTTCTCGACATAACAATGACTCGGACATGAAGCATTTCCTTATGGAGACCTCTGCAAAAATGGTATTTGTGGCACATTTTTTCGTTGTGTGTTGCTTGTAAATAAAGTCTAACCATTCGTTTGCTGTGCCACGATAACTTTGAACTGTACTCAAATCTGCCAGTTTTGCAGAGGTCTTTTATCAATGATGAACCATTCAAAATGGACGAATTATAGTCGATTTAGATGTTAGGAACTTCTGCAAAATTGCGGTATGCCCCTGTGTAGAATGAGATTTTGCAACGCCGAAAAGAAAAAACAGTGTAACCGATTGATTACACTGCTTTAAATTTGGCTCCCCGACCTGGGCTCGAACCAGGGACCTGCGGATTAACAGTCCGTCGCTCTACCGACTGAGCTATCGAGGAATGTAAGACTGCACATTCTATTAGCATTTAAAAATTTTGTCAATAATCAGCAAGATATTTTTTGTAACTATTTGAATATTCGTTTCATCAATATGGCGGATGTTATGTGGCGTAACACTCTTTTTGGGTTTTCAGGCTGCCTGAAATTGCTTATTTTGCGTACATTATGTGTATAATCTTTCGCCGATGATATTTTGATGTTTTGATTTATTTTCAAGGGAATTTCATGAAAAAATTACTTGCTGTGGTAGCGGTTTTGCCTTTGCTGGCATCGTGCGACCGTTTAGAAACATTGGTTCAGCAACAACCTGTTCAGAATACGGATGTTCAAACAAAATCTGATGAACAAAAAAAAGCAGAAATGGCATTGCCTGATTTTGCTCAATTAGTAGAGCAAGTGGGGGCGTCTGTGGTCAATATTCGTGTTGAAAACGAATCGAGAAATCAAAAAATAGATCCTTTTGCTGAATTGTTTCGCGATTTTATGCAGGAAGATCCTTTTAATCAGGACGATCAGAATGCGTACAATTACGGTTCTGGTTTTATTATTTCCAGTGATGGTGATATTTTAACCAATGCCCATGTGGTGCGTGGCGGTGGCACGATTATTGTTACTTTAAAAGACAAGCGAGAATTGCGTGCTCAACTGGTGGGTATTGATGAAGATTCGGATACCGCCTTGCTTTCGGTAAAGGCGGATAATCTTTCTGCGGTCAAAATTGGTCATTCCAAATCTTTGCAAGTGGGCGAATGGGTAGCGGCGATTGGTGCTCCTTTTGGTTTTGATAACAGTGTTACATCTGGAATTGTTTCTGCTAAAAAACGCACTTTACCTGATTCCAATTACATTCCTTTTATTCAAACTGATGTTGCCATCAATCCTGGCAATTCGGGAGGTCCGCTGTTTAATTTGCGTGGCGAAGTGGTGGGCATGAATTCCCAAATTTTCAGTCGTTCAGGCGGTTTTATGGGGATATCGTTTTCTGTGCCGATTGATGTTTCGATGAATGTTGTAGAACAACTGAAAAAAACAGGTCATGTACGGCGTGGTCATTTGGGTGTGATGGTGCAGCCTGTAACGCATGAATTATCACAAAACTTTAAACTGGATCGTCCGCGTGGGGCAGTCATTGTTCAAATTACTCCGAATGGTCCTGCGTCCAAAACCTCCTTGCAAGTGGGCGACATTATTTTAGAAGTCAATGGTGAAATTGTAGAAACTTCTACTGATTTACCCATCATCATTGGTTATTCTGCACCTGGAAGCACTGTTCAATTAAAAATCTGGCGAAACGCTTCCACAATGGATATGCCAGTGGTTTTGGACGAATTGGAAAATAAAAAAGCCATCAGTTTTCACGAACCTGCAACATCGCAATATCAGGATAAGGCTTTCAGGCTGCCTGAATTGGGTTTGACTTTGGCTCCATTAGATGAAAAAACCGCTCAACATTACAAAATTCCTAACGGTTTGATGGTAATGAATGTTGAAAGTCAGGCACAAACCGCAGGTTTTCGTAAAGGACAAATTATTATGTCCGTTGGACAAACTGTTGTGAGTGATGAAGCTACTTTCCGTGCTGCTTTGCAGGCATATCAAGGTCAGGAATCTGTTCCTTTATTTGTGTTGATCAATGGTCAGCCTTTCTTTTTATCTTGCCCTTTAAAATAATCATGAAAACACAACAGCGTGGCTATTTAATGATTGATGTGGCGTCATTTCATTTAACTGATGACGAACGGCACCGCCTGTGCGACCCACGAGTTGGTGGTGTGATTTTATTTCGCCGCAATTTTGAATCCATCGAACAACTGAAATCTTTGGTGCGAGAAATTAAATCGTTAAGGCAGCCTGAATTGATTATTGCTGTCGATCACGAAGGTGGACGCGTTCAGCGGTTTATTGCGGGATTTACACGCCTGCCCGCTATGGCGAATTTAGGTCAAATTGCCGATCAACAAGGCATTCAGGCTGCCTGTATCATGGCAGAAAAAACGGGGCGGATTTTGGCATCAGAATTGCGTGCTTGTGGCATTGATTTGTCTTTTACGCCTGTATTGGATTTGGATTATGGGCGTTGTGCGGTGATCGGCAATCGCAGTTTTCACAGGCAACCTGAAAATGTAGAACTATTGGCAAAATCTTTGCAAAAAGGTCTACATCAAGGCGGTATGATTGCTTGTGGTAAGCATTTTCCAGGACACGGTTTTGTGTCAGGCGACAGCCATACCGTTTTGCCCTGCGATGAACGCAGTTGGGAAGAAATTCAGGCAAACGATTTAAAACCTTTTGCTTACATGGTGCAAAACGGAATGCAAGCGGTGATGCCTGCCCATGTGGTATATCCCAAAATAGATGAGCAACCAGCGGGATTTTCTGCTTTTTGGTTGAAAAAAATCTTGCGGGAGCAAATGGGTTTTCAGGGTGCCATATTTTCTGATGATTTGACCATGGAAGGGGCGTGTTGTGCGGGGGGGATTGTTGAACGCGTACATCGTTCTTTGCAAGCAGGTTGTGATATTGCTTTAATTTGCAATCGTCCTGATTTGGTTGATGAATATTTATCTTTCAGGCAGCCTGAAAATTCTTTTGAGCCTCATTTGGCAGAGCGTTGGGAAAAAATAGCAGGCAAAGGCAGGGCGGAAGATTTTGCTCAATGGCTACAAACAGACGAAGCACAACAAATGCAGCAAGAAGTAGCATTGTTGGCACAGGCAAGCGATTTAACGCCCTGTGCTCCGAAAGTGGGTGAATAAAATCTGATGAATCATTTTCAGCAAATGACTATTTTTATCCGCCATCGGACTTTGCCGTTGATGTGGGTGGATTTTTGGCATATTGTCGCCATGCTGGCAGTGGTTTTTACAGTAGGTTTTCATCTTTCTTGGGTTTTTTTGTTGTTATTATTCGCAAGTGCGATTTATCAACATCAGCGGATTTATCGCTTATGTCAAATCACACAAATGGATATTTTGCCTGATGGACAAGTGATTTTGCATCGCAGCAGGCACCCTGAAAGCAAGTTAGGCGAAAGCCAAAATATTTTCAGGGTGCGTTTTGATGCTGTGCAGCATCTCTTTTGGGTAATGATTTATATTCGCTGGCGAGAGGTAGATAATCATACACTGCACCATCAAATCATTTATCGAGGCATGATGGATGCTGCAACTTGTCGGCGTTTTATTATTTGGTTGCAAAGTCAGGAACATCAGGCTTCTTGTATTTAATGACTTTAAGAAAAAATGATGAATAAAAACATTGCGTTATTTGGTATCAGTCTTGCCGTAGTGGTGGTGGATCAATTAAGTAAATATTGGGTTTTGCAGAATATTGCTTTTCGTGAGCGAGTGAATGTGATTCCTGATTTTTTTGATTTAACTTTGGTATTCAATCCTGGTGCGGCGTTTAGTTTTTTGGCTGGGGCAGGTGGTTGGCAGAAATATTTTTTTCTGCTGTTGGCTGCGGGCATTTGCTTTTGGTTGGCATACAGCGTCATCAAACAAAAGATGAGCAAGCCTGCTGCGGTGGGGGCGGTGATGGTGATTGGCGGTGCGATTGGCAATGTCATCGACCGTCTTTGGCATGGTCAAGTAGTAGATTTTTTATTGTTTTACTGGCAAAACCATTATTATCCTGCATTCAATATTGCCGACAGTTTTATTTGTCTTGGCGTTTTTTTGATGCTGATGGATGGCTTTGTGCATAAAAATCCATCAACAGACGATCAAGCGGTTTAGGCTTGGCGTAATCAGACAAATTTTCAAACGATATCCACAAACCATTTGCAAGGGCAGATGGTTTTTCAGGCAGCCTGAAAACTTGGGTGCGGATGTTCAACATTCGATGCGTTAAACGATGTGGGCAGGCTGAAAGTGTTTGCATTTTGACCAGATGATGTTCATCAATAAAATCTTGATATGCTTGCTCATTTTCAAAACAAGGCAGGCAGAATAAATTTGCCCAAATGCCGTGATGAGGGCGTTTGACAAGCAAAATGCGATTTTGCTTATCCACACACAACGCCCAAAATAATTCTTGTTTTTTTACTTGGATTTTATTGGATTTATGCGGCAATTCTGATATGCGATTTTGTTGTTTTGCCAAACAAATTTTTTGTTGCGGACACTGCTCACAATGCGGATTTTTAGTGCAAATAGTAGCTCCTAAATCCATCAATCCTTGAATATAAGCAGGAATATCGCGAGTGTTTTCAGGAAGTAATTGTTCGGCAAATTGCCATAATTGTTGGATGAAGGCAGGCTGAATCAGGTCGCCATCCAAAGCAAAAACACGACATAAAACTCTTTGGACATTACCGTCCAAAATGGTTTCAGGCTGCCTGAAAGCAAATGCCACAATCGCTGCTGCTGTACTGCGACCAATACCAGGCAAGGTTTCCCATTTTTTTCTTTCACATGGAAATTGTTTTTTCCATTGATGCACCATGATTTTTGCCGCTTGATGCACAAACTGGGCACGGCGGTAATAACCCAGTCCAGCCCAAAGGGCGAAAACATCATCAATATCAGCATTCGCCAAATCTTCCATAGTCGGAAAGCGTTGAATAAAGCGTACAAAATAATCAAGCACAGTTGCCACTTGTGTTTGTTGCAACATCATTTCCGAAAGCCAAATGTGATAAACATTTTGCGATTGCCATGGCAGATGATGCCTGCCAGAAGTTTTCTGCCAAGCAATCAAGCCTTGCGTAAATTCAGTATTCAAGCCATTTTCCTTATGATGCGTCATGATACAATCGCATTATTTTGACACAGTTTAAGAGAAAATCATGTCCGATTTAAATGTACTGATGACCTGCCCACGCGGACTGGAAGAAGTTTTATGTACAGAAATAAACGCGATTACAGGCAAAAAAGCCCAAGCAGATAAAGGCATGGTGCGTCTTTCACAGGCAAATTGGCGTGATGTTTATGCTTTAAATTTGCATCTTCGCACGGCGTCCAGAGTGTTGGTGGAAATTGCCCATCAGCCTTTTTTGAAAGAAGACGACATCTATCGCACCGCAAAAAACATTGATTGGCAACAACATTTCACCCCTGACCACAGCATTAAAATTCGCATTGAATCGCGTCATGCCACTGTTAAAAGCATCAATTTTATTGCTTTGCGTTGCAAAGATGGTATTTGTGATTTTTTCCGCGAAGCCACAGGACGCCGTCCGAATGTGGATAAAAGCAATCCAGACATCATTATTTCGGTTTTTATCAACGATAAAGAAAGTTTTATTTATTTGGATACCAGTGGTGAAGCCTTGTTTAAACGCGGATATCGTCAAGAAACAGGCATCGCTCCTTTGCGTGAAAATTTAGCGGCGGGTTTGTTGATGTTGTCTGGATTTGATGGTACGCAAAAC
The DNA here is from genome assembly GCA_017645365.1 of Neisseriaceae bacterium. Taxonomy (GTDB): domain Bacteria; phylum Pseudomonadota; class Gammaproteobacteria; order Burkholderiales; family Neisseriaceae; genus RGIG9985. The sequence continues at coordinate 15,222 of JAGCOT010000065.1, read as the reverse complement.
TTTTTCGATCCTATGTGTGGCAGCGGTACGATTGCGATTGAAGCAGCCTTGATGGCGTCAAAAAAAGCAGCAGGATTAGGGCGTTCTTTTGCTTTTGAAAAGTTCAATCATTTTCAGGCTGCCATGTGGAATGATTTACGACAACAGGCAGAAAGCCAAATCATCACGCCTACCATCAAAATTGTGGCATCAGATGTATCAGCTGCCATGATGAAATCTGCTTTAATCAACGCACAAAAGGCAAAAGTGGATGATATTGTGCGTTTTCAAAAGGGCGATTTTGCCAGCATACAAGCTCCTGCGGAAAATGGGATTTTGGTTACCAATCCACCATACGGCGAGCGTTTGGGGGAGGTAACCGAAATTCGCAACCAATATCCCAACTGGGGCAGCACCCTGAAAAAGCAATTTACTTCTTGGACGGCAGGGATTATTTCTGCCGATCGCGAACTTCCCAGTTTGTTGCGATTGCAAGCGAAACGCAAAATTCCTGTGTATAATGGAAAGTTAGATTGCCGATTGTATCTATTTGATATTGTTGAAGGTTCTCATAGAAAGCCATGAAGTAAAAAAGGAATAATCATGAATGCAAAAGTTGTGATAGGCATTATTATTAGTTTAATTACTATTTATTATGGTTCTGTTTGGATGAATTCTCGTGATGTTGGCAAAAACGCCATTAAAGATGATCCAATTGTTTCCAATTATATTGGCGATATGGTTGATTTTTCCATGAAAAACAGTGCAGATGTTTCTACTTGTAAAGGGGAAGATTGCAAAATCAAAAAACGCTATCTGTTTACTGCCACAGGTCGTGAAAAAATGATGTACATCGCCGCAGATTACAATACAGAAACCAAGCGGATTTCTCGTCAAGTTTATTGTGATAAAAGTGGCAAAGTCCTTGCTGACCCTCATTTTGTAGGTGGAAGTTGCCGATAAATGGGGCGTATTCAATATCAACAGGCGGATATATAATCCGTCTTTTTTCTTTCAGGCTGCCTTTATTGATGAATATGGAAAAGAAAATAAATCACTATTGTTTGGCGTGGTTAGATTTAGAAATGACTGGGTTAAATCCTGAACACGACCGTATTTTGGAAATGGCGTTGATCATCACCGATGCACATCTGAATGTTTTGACACAGTCCGAAGTTCTGGTGATCCATCAAAGTGATGATTTACTGAACAATATGGACGAATGGAATACGCAAACACACGGCAGAACAGGGCTTACCGAGCGTTCGCGTGCTTCTGATTTGGATGAAGCTACCGCCGAAAATCAAATGTTAGAGCTTTTGCGTCAATGGGTGCCTGAAAAAACAACGCCTTTGTGTGGCAACAGTGTTCATCAAGATCGCCGTTTTTTGGCTAAATATATGCCACAACTGGAAAGTTATTTTCATTATCGTAATGTCGATGTTTCTACACTCAAAGAATTGGCACGCCGTTGGAATCCAGAAATTTATCGCGGCGTGAAAAAACGCGGGGCTCATCAAGCACTGGACGACATTATGGAAAGTATTGAAGAAATGCGGTATTACCGCGATCATTTTTTGATTTTGCCAGATACTTATCAAACAAATCAGGCAACCTGAAAGTATTGATATTGGTTTTCAGGATGCCTTAAATTAAGGAGTATGGCGATGAGCATTGCCAATAACAAAAAAGCATTTCACGATTACTTTATCGAAGACCAAATCGAAGCAGGTTTGGTTTTGCAAGGCTGGGAAGTCAAAGCCATTCGAGCAGGACGCGTACAACTGAAAGAAAGTTATATCCACTGGAAAAAAGGGGCGTTTTATGTGGTGGGCAGTCATATCACTGCATTGGCAGAAGCGTCTACCCATGTCAAACCAGACCCTGTACGCCAACGCAAACTCTTATTAAATCAATCAGAAATCAATAAACTGATTGGCAAAGTGGAACGCAATGGCTACACCTTGGTGCCATTGAATTTGCATTATTCACGCGGTCGCATCAAAATGGATATTGGACTTGCCAAAGGTAAAAAACAACACGATAAACGCGAAGCCGCCAAAGAAAAAGATTGGCAAAGAGAAAAACAACGCTTACTCAAACAAGGTTAATCTTTCAGGATGCCTGAATTTAGAAGGACTTTAAAATGACACAACCCATCATTCGCTCTTTATTGGATACGGATTTATATAAATTCACCATGTTGCAAGCTATTTTGCATCAATTTCCGCAAACTTATGGCGTATATCATTTTCGCTGTCGCAATTTGGAAGAATGTACCTATCCCTTGCGTGAAATTCGTGAAGATTTAGAGCAAGAATTAGACGCATTATGCGGTTTGAAATTTCAGCCTGATGAGTTGGATTATTTGCGTTCTTTGCGTTTTATCAAAAACGATTTTGTCGATTATTTAGAACTATTCCAACTCAAACGCCGTTTTATTAAAGTAGGCATTGACGAACAAAATCGTTTGGATATTCGTGTGGAAGGGCCAATGATTCAAGCGATGTTCTTTGAAATTTTCGTTTTGGCGTTGGTGAATGAATTGTATTTCCGCCGATTAGAGACGCCCGAAGTTTTGGCAGAGGGCGAACGCCGCTTGCAAGCCAAAGCGGACCTTCTCCGCCGTTACGAAAAAGAACAAAAAGCAGAAGATCCACCCTTTGCGGTATCCGATTTTGGTACGCGTCGTCGTTACAATTTCGCATGGCAAAAGCATGTTTTGCAAGTTTTGCACGAAGCGTCGCCTGAAATTTTTCGCGGGACCAGCAATGTCTTGCTGGCAAAAGATTTAAATTTAGTACCGATTGGCACAATGGCACATGAATTTTTACAGGCATTTCAGTCATTGGACTTCCGCTTGCGTGATTTCCAAAAAGCCGCATTGGAAAGTTGGGTGCAAGAATATCGCGGTGATTTGGGAATTGCCTTAACCGATGTCGTTGGTATGGATGCCTTTTTAGAAGACTTCGATTTGTATTTCGCTAAATTATTTGATGGCTTACGCCACGATAGCGGCGACCCTTATGTTTGGGGCGAAAAAGCTTATCAACATTACACCAAATTACGCATTGATACACGAACCAAAACGCTCACATTCTCGGACGGCTTGGATTTAGAGCGTGCTTGGGCGTTGTATCAACATTTCAAAGACCGCTTTAAACCTACTTTTGGCATTGGTACTAATCTTACCAACGACATGGGGCATATTCCTTTGAATATTGTCTTAAAATTGGTGGAATGTAACGGTCAAACCGTTGCCAAAATTTCCGACAGCAAAGGCAAAACCATGACCAACGATGCTGTGTTCTTGGCGTATTTGAAACAAGTTTTTCATGTAAGCGATTAAAATTGTTGCTGATGATGTAGAAATGGCGTTGTTTCCAATTTGGATTTATCGCTCCTCAAAGTGCAAGCAACGCGATGTTTTCTAACATTTAATTGGAAAGTTAAGTTTTTGTATGAGTAGAAGTTTCAGGTTGCCTGTGTGATTGACAGGCAGCCTGAAAAGTTTTTTACCAGAAGAAAATCAGTGTGTGCAATAAGAATAATGGTCCTAATATTGCCACTGACCATAAAACATAACCAAAGAAACTGGGCATTTCTACGCGTTGTGCTTTGGCAATCGAACGCACCATGAAATTGGGGGCATTGCCGATGTAGGTCATCGCTCCCATAAATACCGCTCCCATAGAAATCGCCATCAAAGTACTTGCCCCTGTGCTCATTAAATAGTCCGCATTGCCTGATGCCATGTTAAAGAAAACCAAATAGGTGGGGGCATTATCCAAGAAAGATGACAAAATACCTGTGAGCCAAAAATAAATGGCATTGATGGGCTCATTATTATTGTTGTGTGCCATCGTGAGTAAAAATTTAAACGGACCTTGTTCTCCTGCCTGCAACATCGCCAAAACAGGGGCAATGGTGATAAAAATCCCCGCAAACAGTTTGGCAACTTCAATAATGGGTTCAAAATTAAATTCATTCCCAGCACGCACGGGATTGGGCGTCAACCATAATGAAATTAAAGTGATGACAATCAGTAAACAATCACGAGTTACGGCTTCTAATGTAACCGTAGTCCCCAATATCGTAAACGAAGCCCCTGACCGCCAGATGCCCGATAATAATACTGTGCCAACAATGCCAATCAATAACAAAAAATTCCCTTTGCCGAAAATTTTAATTTTGGCTGGTGGTTCTTTTTCGTGTGGCAAAATCTCACCATCTTGTCGATAAAAATGATTGTCGATGAAATAAAAGGCAATCAATAAAATCACGCTGCTTAATAAAACAGGCACCAACATATGTTTGACTGTCCAACCAAAGGTAACGCCTTTTAAGAAACCTAAAAATAAAGGTGGATCTCCTAATGGTGTTAATCCGCCACCGATATTCGCTACTAAAAAAATAAAAAACACAACAGTATGCACACGATGTTTGCGGTATCCATTCGCACGCAAAAGCGGACGGATCATCAGCATCGCTGCCCCTGTTGTCCCCATTAAAGATGAAAGCAATGTGCCAATGGCTAATAATTTAGTGTTGGTTGCAGGCGTTCCATTCAGGGTGCCCCAAATTAAAATGCCACCTGAAACGGTATATAACGCCAAAAGCAATAAAATAAATGGAATGTATTCTTCAATTAAAGCGTGAGCGACAACATGAAGCGTGGTTTCGCCACCAAAAAAAATGCTGAATGGCACTAAAAATAACAGTGTCCAAGCCAATGTGATTTTGCCGTAATGATGATGCCATAATTTGGGAATCAATACGCCACCTAATGCGATAAACAGTAAAATCATCGCAAATGGTATGCCCCATGATAAATTCAAATATGAACCATCTAATGCTGATGCATTCGCCACAGAAGATAAACTCAACAAAGCGACAAAAAATAAACGCATAAAATAAATCCTTAAATTTACCTTTCAAAACAACACCCTTTTCAGGCAGCCTGAAAGATATTTTTATTTTTTCGTGGTTTCGCTATCGTTTTCTTGCTGATTTTTCAAATAAAAATCAATCAATTCTCGTGCCAAAGGTGCGGCAGAAGCACCCCAACCGCCGTTTTCAATAATGACCGCAACGGCAATCGTAGGTTTTTCAACAGGAGCAAAAGCAATAAACCAAGCGTGATCTCGGTGTTGTTCTGCCAGTGCGGCTTTGTTGTAAGTCGCCCCCTGTTTAATATTCACCACCTGTGCGGTCCCTGTTTTGCCTGCCATGGTATGTTTTAAACCAACGCCAATATGGGCAGCGGTTCCACCTCTTTGCAAAACCTGCTGCATGGCTCGCTTAACAAAATTAAAATGCCCTGCACGATAAGGAATGGTGCGATCTGGATTGGGTTCAATTAAAGTAATTTGCTGACGGTCTCGGTCTAATATTTGTTCTGCTAAATGCGGACGATATACTTTGCCGTTGGTACTCAAAATAGCAGTGGCAAACGCCATTTGTAATGGCGTGTAAATATTGTACCCTTGACCAATACTGATGCTGATAGTATCTCCCGTCTGCCATTCTTGCACTTTTTCAGATGCTTTGGCAAATCGTTTTTTCTTCCATGTTCGTGATGGCAAAACGCCAATATACTCACCTGGTAAATCAATCCCTGTTTTCTTCCCAAAACCAAAGGGTTCTAATCCATTGGTAAGTTTGTCGATACCCATACGATAACCCACTTGATAAAAGAAGGTATCCGAAGAAACTTGAATGGCTTTCCCCAAAGCAATCGTCCCATGTCCTGCACGTGCAGAATCACGGAATTTGTGGCGTGAACCTGGAATACTCCAAGAACCAGGCGAATAAATCATTGTTCCAGTAGAAATAGTGCCAGCCTCTAATGCAGCCATCGAAACAAATGGTTTAAAGGTTGAACCAGGCGGATATAAACCTTGTGTTACGCGATTGATTAAAGGGTGTTGCCAATCGTTATTGAGTCGATTCCAGTTTTCGGTATCAATGCCGTCAATAAATAAATTAGGGTCAAAACTGGGTTTAGAAACAAAGGCAATCACTCCGCCTGTTTGCGGATTGATGGCGACCATTGCACCACGCCGATTGCCCATGATGCGGTCTGCCGCTTGCTGAACACGAATGTCCATCGAAAGCTTAACGGTTTGTCCGTTTTTGGGGGGAATGGTACGCAATACTTTGACGATATTGCCCTGTGCATCTTTTTCTACTTCCTGAAAACTTGGTGCTCCATGAAGTTGGATTTCATAAAATTTTTCTAATCCTGATTTGCCGATATGTGTACTGCCTCGATATAAGGTGCTGTAATGTTTTTCTTCAATATCTTTTTGGTCTTTTTGACTGATTCGACCAATATAACCGACAAAATGAGCAGTTAATGCACCATAAGGATATTCGCGAAAAGTTCTGGCGTTGATTTCTACACCTGGAAAACGGTATAACTCGGATGCTAAACGCCCCGCTTCTTGGTCGGTAAGTTTAAGTTTGAGTGGAATATTGTCGTAATTCCGCATGTTTTCACGGAATTTTTTAAATCGCCGCAAATCACCTTCTGTGATGTCAACATAGGGTCGCAAGGCTTCTATGGCATCTTCGATGCTGCCTGAAAGTTGTTTGGGTATGATTTCCAATGAAAAGGCAGAATAATTGCGTGCCAGTGGGATGCCATTCACATCAACAATTTCTCCACGCACAGGGGCAATGGGAATCAGCGAAACACGGTTTTGGCGTGCCGCGTTGGTGTAATAATCATAGCGTTTGATTTGTAACCAGTAAAAGCGTGTCAACAGAACACCCAACATGAGTAACACAAACACAAACATAATCCGCAACCGCCAGCGAAGTCGCTTGGTATTGTGGTCAAGCCCTGTTTGTGGTTCAGGTAAATTTAATTGATGCTTACTCATTTACAGTTGATGCTTAAATGCTGGTACGGACATGATGATTTTATTCAACACAGGCCAAATCAAAATGGCCAACAAAGGCGAAATGAAAAATCGCCATGAAACCCATTGATGGGTTTGGTAACTCCAAACAATCGCCATAACTATTTGTGCCAACAATAGTGCAAGCACAATAATCACGGATTGTATGCCAAAATGAAACACTCGTATGCGATTACGCCTTGCCAAAATTACAAAACCTGCACACACATAACCCAAAGCATGCAATCCTAATGAAGTGTTGGTGCAAAAATCAACCGCTAATCCCAATAAAAACACAATACCCAGTTGTATGGACGCAGGCTGATGCAGTAACCAAAAGAATAAAACCATCAGCAAGAAATCAGGCACCCAGAAAAAGTAGGTGGAATCCAAAGACATAATGGTCAGCAAAAAACCAATCAAACAACTGATAAAAATCAATTTACGCATGGAACGAATCACGAAGAACGATGAAATACTCATGATTTTCCTTTGGATTTAGATTTGGATTGAGATGTCGTTTCAGCATTTTCAGGCTGCCTGAACGATTGTGGATTGGTTTGTGGCAAAACCAAAACATAGCGTGCACTGTCAGGGTGCCCTAATGTAACGACTTGCACTCGATAATAAGGTAAATCATCGGCGGTTTCTAAATGAACCACGCGTGCTACTGGAATTCCGGCAGGATAATTGTCGTCAATGCCTGATGTGATTAAAACATCGCCTAAACGCAAATCGGCGTCTGTTGGGACATAACGCAAACTTAAATGTGTGGTTTCGCCATAAATTAGCGTACGAAAACCTGTTCTTTCGACTTTTACAGGCAAAACAAATTTTTGATGATTGACTGGCGTCATCAACGATTGATGCGAATTGACTGATGTAATCTGCCCAATCAAACCATCAGCATCAACCACCGCTTGTCCTGTTTGCACGCCATCGTCTGTTCCCTTATTCAGTGTAACTCGTATAGAAAATGGATCGCTGCCCATCGAAACCACTTCTGCCGCAGCCACTACTTTGGCATGTGCGTTTTTTAAATCCAGAAGATTTTTCAGTTCTTGATTTTCGGCGATTAAGGCTTGATTTTCTTGAATTCGTGCTTGTGAAAACGCTTGTTGTTTAATCAATTCTTGATTTTGTTTGACCAATACATCTTGACGCGTCCAAAACCAACGAAGTTGTTTGAATGTTCCAGTGGGCAAGGATACAGAAGTTTGAATAGGTGAAACCCAACGAAGCATGGAACTGCGTATGCGATTCCCCCATTCAAAACGCACATCTGCAATCAATAAGAGGAATGCAAGCATGGAGTAAATAAACCATTGTGTTACTGGTTTAAACCCTCTTCCTGCAAAATCAAGTGATTCTTGCGACATGTTATTCCTGAATTAAACACTTTCAGAAGCCCATGCAAAACTGGCATTTATGGCATATTTCTTCGTTGTGCGTTGCTCGAAAACGAGTTTCCGCGAAGCTAAAATGATATGTCTTTCTGTGCTACTACAACTTTGAACGATGCACGCATCTATCAGTTTTGCAAGGGTCTTTTTCAGGCTGCCTGAAAATAAAGGTAGCCTGAAATAGCCATATCTGAATTTATGGATTGCGAGCAAAAATAGAAGATGTTTTGCCAATCATATCCAACGCACGACCCGAGCCACGCACCACGCAAGTGAGTGGATCTGCCGCAACCGAAACGGGCAAGCCAGTTTCTTCGGATAATAAACGCTCTAAATCAGTCAGCAAAGCACCGCCGCCCGTGAGTACCAAACCTCGCTCGGCAATATCCGCCCCTAATTCTGGTGGAGTTTGTTCCAAAGCGGTTTTCACAGCTTGAATGATTTGATGCAAAGGAGCGTTTAAGGCTTCCAATACTTCGTTGGATGAAATGGTGAATGTACGCGGCACCCCTTCTGCCAAATTGCGACCTGTGGCTTCCATTTCTTCGATTTCTGTACCAGGAAAGGCACGACCGATGCTTTTTTTGATATTTTCAGCAGTAATATCACCAATCAGCATACCGTAATGATGACGAACATAATTCACAATCGCTTCATCAAAAGCATCACCGCCCACACGAATAGAATTGGAATAAACCACGCCAGATAAAGAAATAACGCCCACTTCTGTGGTTCCACCACCGATGTCTACCACCATAGAACCGCGTGCTTCTTCAATAGGTAAATCCGCACCGATGGCAGCAGCCATAGGTTCTTCAATCAAATTCACGCTGGAAGCACCAGCAGCCAGTGCAGAATCACGAATCGCTTTGCGTTCTACCTGTGTTGAACCGCATGGAACACAAATCACAATGCGTGGTGAGGCAGAAAAACGACTGCCAGAAACGCGATGGATAAATTCTTTCAACATTTTTTCGGTGATATGAAAATCGGCAATCACACCGTCTTTCATAGGACGAATAGCTTGAATGGTACCAGGGGTTTTCCCCAACATGGTTTTTGCTTCACGACCGACTGCACGAATGGATAATTTGTTGCTGAATGGGTCGGTTTCCATAGCAACCACAGAAGGCTCATCTAACACAATGCCTTTATTGCGTGCATAAATTAAAGTGTTGGCAGTGCCCAAGTCAATGGCAATGTCATTAGAAAAAAATTGAGAAATAAAACGAAACATTATTCTTATCCTTGAATGATGGTGGCAAAAGATTCACAATCAACCACTCCGTCTCGGTTATAATCGCCCTTGAAAAAAAGATTAGGGCACACAAAAAACGGTTAATTTTACCCTAAATTGTCTTTTAAATCATCTCACATAAGCATGATTTATATCAATAAATGCTTGTTTTATTTCTTTTAACAACAAACAGTTGATGAAATAGGAATTAGATTATGTCTTTAACACTTGCTGATGTAGAAAAAATCGCAAAATTATCGCGTCTGTCTTTATCCGATGAAGAAAAAGAGCGACACTTAACCCAATTAAACGGCATTTTTGATTTGGTAGCCAAAATGCAATCGGTGAATACCGATCAAGTAGAACCTTTGTCCCATCCGCACGATTATGCCCAACGCTTGCGTGAAGATGTGGTTACTGAACCTGAACGCCGCGAAGATTATCAAGCGGTTGCACCACAAGTGGAAAATGGTTTGTTTATTGTTCCCAAAGTGATTGAATGATTTTTCAGGCTGCCTGTTACGGAAACTTTTCTTCATTGTCCACAGTCTTAACGCAGAATTGCATTCTATAAAAGGATAAATTGATGAACACAATCAAAACAGTCATGGTTGCTGCCGGGATTTGTTTTCTGGCTGCCTGTGCCCAAAACAATTCCACAAGCGTTACAGCGACAAGCAACAAACAACATTTTCAATGTGGTTCAAGCCAAGTGATTTTTGCACAAACTCAAACAGGCAGCGTTTTGACCATGTCGCAAGTGCGTCAAGGCAATGTAGAAGCCAAAACGGTTGCTTTGCAAAAAAACGGTTCCGCTTATGAAAATACCCAAGAGCAAATTCGTTGGGTATCTAACGCACAAGGGGCGGAATTAACTTATCCTGTTGATGGCATTGTTCAATATTTTCCCTGTCAAGCACAAAGATGAAATTAGTCATTTTGGATCGCGATGGCGTGATTAACGAAGATCGCGATGATTTTGTTAAATCCGCTACGGAATGGGTTCCTTTGCCACGCAGTGCGGATGCGATAGCGTTTTTATGTCAATTTGGTTACACCGTAGTGATTGCGACCAATCAATCGGGGATTGGTCGAGGTTTGTTTACGGTGCATGATTTTAATCAGATGAACACCAAAATGATGCGGATCATTCAGCAAGCAGGCGGTGATATTGCGGGGATTTGGTATTGTCCGCACACGGCAGCAGATGAGTGTGATTGTCGTAAACCCAAATCGGGCATGATTGAAGACATTATAGACCGCTTAAACGCAGAAGCTGAAAGCACCTATTTAGTCGGCGACAGTTTGCGTGATTTGCAGGCGATTAGTGCTGTTGGAGGCTTGCCGATTTTGGTTCTGACAGGCAAAGGGCAAAGCACTTTGGAAAAATACGAAGACCAACTGCCCACCAACACACAAATATTCGATGATTTATGGGGCTTTGCCCAAGCCATTTGTACGGGTAATTCTGTATAAATTGCGTATTCAATATTTCAGGCTGCCTATTGATAATTTAAGGCAGCCTGAAAAAGTATCCCAGCGCGGGAAGTGTTTTCAGGTTGCCTGTTTAAAATTTCAGGCAAGCTGAAAAAGTATCCCAGCGCGGGAAGTGCTTTCAGGTTGCCTGTTTAAAATTTCAGGCAAGCTGAAAAAGTATCCCAGCGCGGGAAGTGCATCCCCAGCACGGGAAGTGCTGAAAAATACTCAATGAGCTTCGTCCCAATTTTTTCCGATACCAGTTTCCACCAGCAAAGGCACTTGCAATACATTTTTCCCCACTGCCGACATAATTTCAGGAAGTTGGTTTTGCATGATGTCGATTTCGTTTTCAGGCACTTCAAAAATCAATTCATCGTGCACTTGCAATAATAGACGAGTGCGAAAATGTCCTTCGTTTAAAAAACGCGTTACGCCAATCATGGCCAGTTTAATTAAATCTGATGCCGTGCCTTGCATGGGAGCGTTAATGGCGGCTCGTTCTGCCATAGCACGAATTTTGGCTTGTTCCGAATGAATGTCGGGCAAATACAAGCGTCTGCCAAATAAAGTTTCCACGAAACCCTCTTGACGCACTTGATTTTTGGTATTTTCCATATACGCCAAAACCTGTGGATAGCGTGCAAAATAGCGGTCGATAAACATTTTGGCTTCGCCGTGTGTGATTTTTAAAGATTCTGCTAATCCATGCACGCCCATGCCGTAAATCAAGCCAAAATTGACGGTTTTCGCATAACGGCGTTGGTCGGCAGTAACGCTTTCAGGTGGAATGAAAAAAATTTCCGCAGCGGTACGGCGATGCACATCTTCATTGTTTTGAAATGATTGCAATAGCGTTGAATCGCCTGACAAATGAGCCATAATTCGCAGTTCGATTTGCGAATAATCGGCGGATAAAAGCAGGCAACCTGAATCAGCAATAAAAGCACGGCGGATTTTGCGTCCTTCTTTGGTGCGAATAGGAATGTTTTGCAAATTGGGATGATTGCTTGCCAAACGCCCAGTAACCGCAACCGCTTGTGCGTACGAAGTGTGAATTCTGTTTTGATGATCGGCAAGAAGTGGCAATTTATCGGTATAAGTAGATTTCAGTTTACTTAATCCACGATTTTCTAAAATGATTTGTGGTAAAGCATAATTAAGAGCCAATTTTTCCAAAACGCTTTCGTTGGTGGAAAATCCACCGTTGGCGGTTTTTTTGATGCCTTGCGTAGGGATTGCCAAGTGTTCAAACAAAATAGTAGATAACTGCTTGGGGGAATTTAAATTAAATGGCTGTCCTGCTTCCTTGTAGGCTTGCTGTTCTAAATCCAGCATCAGGCTGCCCAATGCCTGACTTTGACGATACAACTCGTTTTTATCCAATAAAATCCCCGTACGCTCCATCGCAAACAAAATCTCAATCATGGGCATTTCCATATTTTGATAAAGATTTTTTTGGGCTTCTGTAAATGCTTGCGTACACACATCAGACAATCGCCATGACCAAACAGCGTTTTGACAAGCAAAGGCACAAGCGTCATTTAAATCCACATCAGCAAAAGAAATGGCTTTACTGCCTTTGCCACACAGTTGTTCTTCGTCAATAAAATCATCGGCATATTCAGGAAAATGCCGTTGCAATAGAGCGGAAAGTTGGTGATTTTGATGACTTTCCAATAAATAGGAAATCAGCATGACATCGTGCGTCATGCCGTGAAGTTGAATGTTGTGATTTGCCAAAACATGACGCATGGTTTTTAAATCGTGTCCGATTTTTTGCAGATGAGGATTTTCCAAAAAGGGTTTTAAGGCGGGAAAAACCGTGTTTTCATCAAGCGAAGTTTCTGTAAAAGACCCCGTATGTGCCAACGGTAAATAAAAAGCGGTGTTTTCATCAAAAGCCACGCCAATGCCAATGATTTTGGCGTCCATCGGCGTTGGCGAAGTGGTTGTCAAATGCAAAGCGATACAAGAGGCAGCCTGAAAACGCGATAAAACTTCTTGCCATTGTGAATGTTCAGTAACCAAAATGTTTTCAGGTTGCCTGAAATGTTCAGCCTGCCTATTGCTTTGCGAAATGGTTTCTGAAATGCTTTCAGCCTGCCTGTTGCTTTGAGAAATGGTTTCTGAAATGTTTTCATGCCCGAATAAATCTTGATTGTTTTGAGCAATATGTTTTTCGGCCTCTTTTAGCAAAGCCCTAAATCCAAAATAACGCAATCGTTCACTCAACGCCTGCCATTGGGGTTCTTGAACAATTAAATCTTCCAAACCATTGGGCAATTCCTGCGATAAATCAACATCTTCTTTGAGTGTAATCAACTGTTTAGAAAGAGGCAGTTGTGGCATGGCCAAACGCAAATTTTCACCAATTTTGCCCGTGATTTTGTCGGTATTTGCCAGCAGATTGTCTAAATTTTGATATTCTTGTAACCATTTAACAGCAGTTTTCGGACCGCATTTCATCACACCTGGAATATGGTCAGCGGTATCGCCTACCAAAGTCAAATAATCCACAATCTGTTGTGGAGTAACGCCAAATTTTTCAATCACGCCTGCAATGTCATACGCTTTATGCTGCATGGTATCGACCATCGTAATTTGCTCATTCACCAGTTGCGTTAAATCTTTATCGCCTGATGAAATGATGACTTGCCATTGTTGTTTTTCAGCCTGCCTTGCCAAAGTGGCAATCACATCGTCCGCTTCAACATTGGGTACTGATAAAACATGCCAACCGCTTAAAGCAGTTAATTCATGAACCCATTCGACCTGCAAACGCAAATCATCTGGCATTGGCGGACGAGTTGCCTTGTATTCAGGATATAATGCGTGTCGGAAATTTTTCCCTTTGGCGTCAAAAATAACCGCTGCATAATCATGTGGCGTTTCCTGTTTTAAACGCCGCAACATATTCAATACGCCAAATAGAGCGTTAGTGGGTTCGCCTTGCGGAGAAGTTAGCGGTGCAAGTGCGTGAAATGCACGGTATAAATAAGATGAGCCATCAACCAGTAAAAGTGTTTTCATCATCAAGGAAAAAATATGGAATTTAATTGTCAAGGACGAGAATCGTACCATGTTTCTGAAATGGTCAGCGAAATGGTGTCCGATTTTGTCGATGCTGCCAAGAATTTATCCTGCGTTTGTCCTGCTGTGAGCATTTTTGGCAGTGCACGCACAAAACCTGAAAATCCCATTTATCAACAATGTCAAGAATTGGCAAAATTATTGTCTGATGCTGGTTTTGCGGTGATTTCAGGTGGCGGTCCAGGCATGATGGAAGCGGCCAATAAAGGGGCGATTGCGGGGAAAAGTGCTTCGATTGGCTTGAATATTCAATTACCACATGAACAAAAACCGAATGACTATCAAACCATCGCTTTGGATTTTAGTTATTTTTTCACACGCAAAACAACTTTTATCAACTATTCTGTGGCGTATGTTGTCATGCCTGGTGGTTTTGGCACTTTGGACGAATTGATGGAAGCCCTAACTTTAATCCAAACGCAAAAAATTCCGCTGATGCCTGTGATTTTGTTCGGCAGCGATTTTTGGACAGGTTTGGTCGATTGGTTTAAAAATCAGTTGTTAAAAAACAATATGATTGCTGCCAAAGATTTGGATTTAATCACTGTGATGGACGACCCACAGGAAGTTTTAACGGCAATTCAAAATTTTTATCATTAAGATGAATGCGATGACGCAAAGCGTTTTATTGCACGGTTGGGCAACCAATCGTGCGGTTTTTGATGATTTTTTACCGCGTTTGCAAGGTTTTTCCTGTCTTGCACAAGATTTGGCAGGACATGGACAAGCAAAAGCGGTGGAAAATTTTATGCCTGAAAAAATCGCTGATGAAATTGCTTGCCAATATTCGCAAGCGATTCATGTTTTTGGCTGGTCTTTGGGGGGCTATATTGCTTTGCTGATGGCATACAGGCACCCTGAAAAAATCAAAACGCTGACATTGTGTTCTTCTTTTTCGCGTTTTAGTATGGCGGAAGATTATCCGTTTGGACAACCAAATATGACGGAATACGCCCAAAAATTGGCAGGCGATTATCTTCATCAAATAAAAAAATTTGGGGCTGTATTAGATTAGCAGTTATGATAGACTGCAAAAATGAAGATAACGCATTGTAAATTAAAGAAATCTGTACAGAAGAAACTGCTTGAATTTTTTGTATTAGAAGTTACAGCAAGAAGTGCAGCCGAT
>JAGCOT010000064.1 GCA_017645365.1 Neisseriaceae bacterium | reverse complement strand
CAAAATATCGGCTGCACTTCTTGCTGTAACTTCTAATACAAAAAATTCAAGCAGTTTCTTCTGTACAGATTTCTTTAATTTACAATGTGTTATCTTCATTTTTGCAGTCTATCATAACTGCTAATCTAATACAGCCCCTAAAGTTTTTATTCTTTAAGACGAATAGACGGCAAATTCCATTGATATTTGATGGCAAAGATGCGAATAAAAAAGACTGCTGCACCACCTACGGTAATGGCAATGTATTCGTGAACATGATAATGAATCATTAAATAGCAAATTAAACTGCCGATAATCGCTGCAATCGCATAAACATGGCTGTGGAAAATCATGGGCACATCGTTGGCAATCACATCACGCACAATGCCTCCGCCGCAAGCTGTGCATAAACCGACAAAAACGCACAAAAAGCCATTATCAAAGCCACGATGCCAAGCCGACATCACACCAATCACCGCAAAAACTGCTAAACCCACGGCGTCTAAAATATTGAAAACATTTTCAATCACTTGTCGCCGATGCAAATAAATTTCCTTACGCCACCAAATCCACAAAAAAACCACTGCACAAGTGATTAAAGAAACCAATAAATAAGAAGGATGAATAAACATATTGGGCGGTATGCGTCCGATGATGAGGTCGCGAATTAAACCACCTCCCAAAGCAGTGGTTACCCCTAAAACAGCGATGCCAAAAATATCAAAACCTTTATCAATAGCAATCATGGCACCGATGACTGCAAAAGCAATGGTGCCAATGATTTCAATGATATAAAGTGCAATTTCCATGATGATGAAATCACGCTGCAAGTGGTTTAGGTTGATTCAACAACATACGCATCAAGCGTGCCAGCGATGATTTCATTTGACGGCGGTCGATGATTTGATCAATCGCACCCTTTTCAAGCAAAAACTCTGCTCGTTGAAAACCTTCTGGTAAAGTTTCGCGAACCGTTTGTTCAATCACACGAGGTCCTGCAAAACCAATTAAAGCACCAGGTTCTGCTACGACCAAGTCGCCTAAAAAAGCAAAACTGGCAGAAACCCCACCCATTGTTGGGTCGGTTAAAACTGAAATAAAAGGAAGATTTTTTTCTCTCAAAAGATGAAGCGAAGCCGAAGTTTTTGCCATTTGCATTAAGGAGGTTAAACCTTCTTGCATTCGTGCTCCACCAGATGATGCAACGCAAATAAACGGACATTGTGCCTGATGAGCTGCTTGGACACCACGAACAAAGCGTTCCCCTACAACCGAGCCCATAGAACCACCAATAAAGCGGAATTCAAACACTGCAATGACCACAGGTTGTTTTTCCATCGTCCCACGCATGACAACCAAAGCATCGTCTTCGCCAGTTTGTTTTTTGGCGGAGGAAAGACGGTCGCTGTATTTTTTGGAATCTTTAAATTTCAGAATATCCACAGGCTTAATATGGGCACCAATTTCTTCACGCCCTTCTTCATCTAAAAGCAGATTGAGTCGAGCACGAGCAGACAGTGGCAGATGATGCTCACATTTGGGACAAACTTGTAAATTTTGTTCTAAATCGGTTTTGTATAAAGCAGAAGAACACGATGGACATTTAATCCACAATCCTTCTGGAACTTTGGAAACATTGTTGCTATGTTCATCACGGCGGATTTTAGGCGGTACAAGTTTATCTAACCAACTCATAAAACGACTCCTTCACGATAGAAGCATTGAAAACCGTAGATTGTAGCATTTTTCAAATGGAACGAAAAAAGTTTCAGGGTGCCTGTTTGTTCAAATAAATGCTTTATTGAGTATTGAGCAGGTGCAAAAAGCAAATAGATTAGTAAGCATTAAGTTTATCGATGGGGCAAACAAAAACACACAAAATATTCACATCGTCCAATCTTTTGATCACTGCTATCAACGCAATGATAATAGCAATCAGCATAAAAATGACAATCATGGCATTATATTGTCGCCATTTTTTTCAAGAAGATGGAGTGTTAACCTTTGGGCAATGCTGATACGATATACGCATAAAAGAAGTATTCTAATCGTCCAATATAGAAATCATTATGATTGTTTTGATTGGTATTAGGCAGCCTGAAAGTTTTTCAGGTTGCCTTTTGTATTGTACAAAGCTATTTGTTTGTCAAATGGGCAGGCTGAAAAATCATTCAGCGGTTTTGATTTTTTGAATAATCAGAATATGGGCACGCCTTTGATCTACACGGGCAACGGTCAGTTGCAAGCCGTCCATTTCGATTTTTTCCCCTTTTTCAGGGAGCCTTTCCAATGTTTCGGCAATCAAACCGCCAATGGTATTCACATCTTCACTGACCAGATGCGTGCCAAAAAATTCGTTGATGGTTTCAATTTCTGTGGTGGCATTGACGCGATAACGCTCATGACCAATAGGCACAATACTTTGCTCATCTTCGTTTTCGTTATCGAATTCATCTTCAATATCGCCCAAAATGGCTTCCAAAACATCTTCAAATGTTACCAATCCAGAAATGCCACCGTATTCATCGACCACCATCGCCAAATGAAAATGTTTTTCGCGAAACTCTCGCAGCATTAAATGCAAAGACTTGCTTTCAGGGACAAAAACGGGTTCTCTCAACAGCGATTTAATCTCCAAATCATCAGGATGATAAAAATAACGCAATAAGTCTTTGGTGTGCAAAATGCCCAGTACTTCATCACGATCGCCTTCAATGACTGGGAAACGAGAATGTGCTGTATCCACCGCATAATCCATGATTTTTTTGGGTGAATCATCAATTTTGAGCACATTCATTTGTGCTCGCGGAATCATCACATCGCGAACTTCCAAATCTGCAAACGCCACCACTTTATTGAGCAATTCGGCGGTATCGGCAGAAATAACGCTTGCATTTTTTGCGGATTGCAACAAGCGTGTAATTTCTTCAATAGATTCAGGGGCATCAGAAGTAACGCGATGGAAAAGGCGTTCTAAAAAACTCGGCTTATCCGTGTTTTCGTTCATATTGATTCCTTGCTTTCATAAGGATTATCGTATCCCAAATGTTTTAAGATGGTGATTTCGTGAGTTTCCATAATGGCTGCATCGGCATCGTTTTCGTGATCGAAACCTGATACATGCAAAGTACCATGTACAGTCAAATGGGCGAAATGGGCGATTTCGGTTTTATTTTGTTCAGCGGCTTCTTTGGCAACCACTTGCGGACAAATCACCAAGTTACCACAAATGGCATCTTCGTCCTGTAAACGCAAGTCGAAACTCAATACATTGGTGGCATAATCTTTTTGACGATAATCATGATTGTATTGTTGTGCATCTGCTTCATCGCATAGAAGAATAGCGATTTCTCCGCGAGTGCCAATATGGGTAAGAGCACAAAAAACCCATCGCTCAAAATCTTTGGCATTAGGAACAGGACTGGAAGATTGATTGATTAAAGAAAATCGCAAGCGTCTTGCATACAACTGCGATAAAGATAACCGTTTGCCACGCCTCATATGAGAAAGTTGTTCAATAAAAGAAGCTTTATTCTACACGATATTGAAGCATAATAAGGTTTATTTTAACTGTCAGACTAAAATCATTGATTTGCGAAGCAGGTGAAATTGGTGTGAAGTTTAAATAGGCTTTTTATTCAGGCTGCTTATTCAGGCAGCCTGAAAGCATTTCCCATGCGTAGGATAGAGGCAGCCTGAAAGCATTTCCCATGTGTAGGATACATAGGCAACCTGAAAGCGAGTTTTTGAGAGCGAATTGAAGTTAAAACGGAAAAATGCACGGTAAATGCCAATTTTGCAGAAGTTTCCGAAATTTTATTTAAAAAGTTTTATTCAACTCAATAAACGCTTTGGCTTTTTGGTAATCGTAGGCAAAGTGATTGCTGTCAAAGCGTTGATATCGCACGGTTAATCGTGGCGTTATGCCGTAAAAATGCAGATTGCGTAGCCATATGGACGCATTGACTGTGTATTCTTTGTCGTGGCGTGGCTTATCTAATAAAAATGCATCAGCGTGGTATTTACGCTGTGCTCCACCGACTTGCAAAAATGTGGAAACACCTTTATTCCATTCTTCCCCCCAGCCTAATCTACCGCCAAAACGATGATAAGCGTCCGAATCATCTTTGGCCGTTTCAAGGCTGTAATCGATACCGCCGACAAAATAGCGTTGCGGATTGGGCATATAAATTAAAGATGTGGAAGTTAAAAAACTATTGCCATTTAAATATTGATATTGTTTTTGTCGTTTATGCCCATATTCAGCAGCGGCAGAGACTTGCCAGTTGGCATTGATATGGTGTTTGCCATACAGTCGAAAGCCAGTTGTGTTGGCGTAAGTTCTACCACCGTACCATTTTTTCTCAAAAAATGGCAAGACGCCTATTTCGCTTTTTAAATTTTTGTGTCCACCACCAGTGGTCATGCGCACGGTGAGTTCATCGTATGGATGATTGTCCCAATAAAACGCACCATCAAGGTCGGCGGCTATTCGCCCAAAATGTCCTTTGGGCAAAGAAATATCTTTTTGTGCAGCCAAGCCATATCCTACGCCGTGTGCGATTTCAGGTTTGCTGGTTTCCCAGCCATTGTATTCTCGTACTTTGGGTGCGTTGTTAATGTTATTGTCTTGTAAATATTGAAAATAGCCAGAGAAAGACCATGCCTGCCGTTTTTGCAAGGCTTGGCGATATTGCTCGCTTAACGCTGAAATTTCAGGGGGTAACTGTGGGTCTGCTTGAACTTTTTTGAATTGGTCTTCTGCTGCTTCGTTTTGATTGTCGGCAAATAGTGCGGTTGCCAAACGAAAACGCGTTGGCGTTAAATCAGGATTTTGCGACAACATTTCACGATAATGACGAATAGCGGTTTTCATATCGCCACGATTTTCCGCGATCATTGCTTCGCTATATGTAATCAGCAAAGGGTCGGGATTTTCTGTTTTTTGATACAAGGGCAATAAAAACGCAACATTATCTACATGACCCAACATGAGTTGAGTGTCCAATACACGCGTTAAAAGTTCAGGTTGTGCAATCAATTCATCGGCAGTCATATGGATGGATTGAGCGTCTTCTGTTGAAGAGGCAATTTCAGGAACTTTACCTTGAATTTCTTGCTGTTGTGGTGTGCTGATGTCAAAATTCTTTTCAGGCTGCACATCGGCTGCGAATAATGTATTTGTTGTCAAAAGCAGCGAAAATGTTGTTAAAAGATAAGTTTTTTTCATGTGGATACTTAAAATATCAATTTTTACATTTTTATTAAGAAAGCATTATACCTTTCGGACTAAAAAAATTTTTGCCTTATGAAAGGCAGCCTGAAAGCTTATTGATCAATACGGCAAGTGTGATGCTTGTTGTGGAAATAAACAGATATAATAAGCGGTTTTAAAACATTATTGGATCATCATGTTAACAGTTTTTTGGGTAGAAACCATTTTTTTGATTTTTTTCGCTTTTAGTTTCACAGTGCAATGGGTTTTGTCGTGGCGACAAAGTTCGGCTGTGGCGGCACATCGTCATCAAGTGCCACAGGATTTTGCTACGACTATTTCATTGGAAGAACATCAAAAAGCGGCAGATTATACTTTGGCAAAAGAACGCTTTTCTCGGTATAGCATGATTTTTCAGGCTGCCTTTTTATTGTGGTTTACTTTGGGTGGTGGATTGGCGTTTTTGGCGGAAATCACGCATGGCATCAGTGGACATCCTTTAATGCGTGGGATTTTGCTGATTGTTTTGCTGATATTGGTGCAATGGTTTATTGGCTTGCCGTTTGCTTTGTACAAAACTTTTCGCTTGGAAGAACGATTTGGTTTCAATCGCACTACTATCAAAACCTTTATTGCTGACCAAATCAAATCAGGCGTACTGATGGCGGTTTTGGGAATTCCTTTAATCAGTTTGGTTTTGTATCTGATGGAAGCGATGGGCAAAAATTGGTGGTTGTATGTATGGCTGGTGTGGGTTGCTTTTTCATTAACGATGATGGTGGTTTTCCCGCGTTGGATTGCACCTTTATTCAATCAATTTCAGCCTTTGGAAGATGAAGTTTTGCAAAACAAAATCAACAACTTGTTGCAAAAAACAGGATTTGAAAGCAAAGGCGTTTTTGTGATGGACGGTTCCAAGCGTTCTGGGCATGGGAATGCTTATTTTACAGGGCTTGGCAAACAAAAACGCATTGTGTTTTTTGATACTTTGCTCAAAACGCTGAATCACGAAGAAACCGAAGCGGTTTTGGCACATGAATTGGGACATTTTAAGCATAAACATATTCTTCGCCAGATGATTTTTAGTTTTTCTTTGGGATTGATTTTATTGATGATTTTGGGTTGGCTAATGCCACAACGAGCATTTTATGTTGGCTTGGGAGCATTGTATGCTTCGCCTGCAATGGCGTTGATTTTGTTTTTTATGGTATTGCCATTGTTTTTGTTGGTATTTGCTCCCTTGTCCAGTATGCTTTCTCGAAGGCATGAATATCAAGCCGATGCTTTTGCGGCACAAAACACGCACCCTGAACATTTAATCAGTGCTTTGACTAAACTTTATCGCGACAATGCAGGCACTTTGGTTACGGATAAATGGTATTCTTATTTTTATGATTCTCATCCCGATGCGAACGCAAGAGTTCGTGCTTTACGAAAAAACATGTCATGAAAGCACAAATTATTGAAGATTACGGCAGGCGATATGTTGTCCAATTAGAAAACGGCGACACGCACGAGGCAGTTACTCGCAAAAAACGCATTGATTTTGCTTGTGGCGATTGGGTGGAAGTACAAATCGTCAATCAAGAGCAAGCAGTGATTGAGCATTTTTTCCCGCGTCAAAGTTTGCTGTTTCGTCAGGACGCTTTTCGCACGAAATTGATTGCGGCGAATGTAACGCAGGTGGGGATTGTTTTGTCGCATACGCCATCTCCTAATCCAGATTTAATTCAGAGAACCTTATTAGCAGCGAATGCAGCATCTATTCAGGCTGCCTTAATCATCAATAAAACCGATTTGCCTGATTATGAAGCTTGTTTTTTTGATGAATACCTGCGTCATTTTCCCGTACCAGTGATTGCTGTGAGTGCGAAAAATGGGGATATTCAAGTTTTGCAAGATTGGCTTAATGGACAGATGACCATTTTGACAGGACAATCGGGTATGGGAAAATCCACACTCACCAACGCACTTTTGGGCGAAGATGTTGCTCGCACAGGCAGTATTTCTGAAACTTTAAACGCAGGTCGCCACACCACCACGCATACGCGTTTGTATCGCATCAATCCACAAACAACGCTGATTGATTCACCTGGTTTGCAATCATTTGGATTAAATCATTTAAATATAGGCGATTTGTTGCGGTATTGTCCTGATTTACATGATTATATTGGGCAATGTCGTTTTCATAATTGCACCCATCGTCAAGAACCGCATTGTGCGATTAAAACGGCGGTGGAAAATCAGCAACTTCCTTTATTTCGTTTACAATTTTTACAGTCCATTACCGATGAAATCGAACGCGGAAGTCATCGAATTAAATAATTTTCAGGCTGCCTGTTTGAAGGCAACCTGAAACTTTTCAAAGTTCTCTGAATATTTAGTGTCATGATCAAAAAAGGTCATGAAAATTTCCGAAAGACTTATTATTGATTTCAAGGTTTTGAATACAAAAATGATAAATCATTTCTTAAAAATCTCTGCAAAACTGATAGATGTGAGCATAGTTCAAAGTTGTAGTAGCACTTCAAATCGAAGACATAACAATGAATTAGGCGGGTTTTCGAGCAAGGCACAACGAAGAAATATCCCACAGATGCCAGTTTTGCAGGGTTTATCTTAACGAGAGAACGGTTTAGGCTGATATAGATAAAAAAACAGGCTTATTTATCAAATAAATAAGCCCGTTTTGTTTCAATCAAAATCTTATGATCTTGCTTTACCTGTTGCGGATACAACAGCAGGATTAGCCCCGCGTTTTAATGCAACACTCACCGCACCTTCTGGCAATGCGATATCAGAAATATGCATGATTTGACCACCGACCAAATCTTTCAAATCCAATTCCAAAAATTCTGGAATGGCTTTGGGTTTAATCAATAATTCTACGGAAGTTGCCAATCGTGCGATACGACCGCCGTGCAATTTAACTGCTGGTGAAACTTCTCCATTCACAAAATGCAAAGGAACTTTAACGCGTACTGGTTTTTCCAAATCAACGACTTGGAAATCAATGTGTTGTACCGCATTTTTGAAAGGATGCATTTGGAAATCACGAACCAAAACAGGATAATTTTTACCATCAATTTCCAAATCTAAAACAGTGGTGTGGAATTTTTCTTTTTGCAATTCGTAAAAAACTGCATTGTGTTCTACGCTGATGCTTAAAGGTTCTTGATTATCGCCATATACAACAGCAGGAATAAAACCTTCTCGACGCAGGCGGCGGCTCGCACCAGTACCTTGTGCTTCGCGAATGTTTGCTTTTAATTGTGTCATTTTAAACTCCAAATATTATTAAAAACACTCTTTAAGAAAGTTGCGACCACTCCTTAAAGAGAACTTAAATCCAAAACTTTGGATTTTTCAAGGCGTCCTTTTCAGGCAGCCTGAAATCTTTTATTAAGGCAAAAACAATGCACCAGGCAAACTTAAATCTTCGTTAAATAAATAAGATACAGATTCTTCGTTGCTGATGCGTCTCATGGTTTCGGCCAATAAACCTGAAATACTGACTTGGCGAATTTTATCGCTATTGCTTGCCGCTTGGCTTAATGGAATGGTGTCTGTTACCACCACTTGATCCAAACCTGATTCATCAATGCGTTTGACGGCTTCGCCTGAAAAAACAGGATGGGTTGCGTAGGCATAAACCCCTTTGGCACCTCGTTCTTTCAAAGCATTTGATGCCTTGCATAAAGTATTGGCGGTATCAATGATGTCATCAATAATCAAGCAGTTACGCCCATCAATATCGCCAATTAAGTTCATCACTTCGGCAACATTGGCTTTGGGACGGCGTTTGTCGATAATTGCCAAATCAGCATTTAAAATTTTTGCAATCGCACGCGCTCGAACCACACCACCAATATCAGGACTGACAACAGTTAAATTTTCAAAGCGTTGTTGCAAAATATCATGTGTTAAAATTGGTGTGGCATAGATATTGTCTACTGGAATGTCAAAAAAACCCTGAATTTGATCGGCGTGCAAATCAACGGTTAAGACACGATCCACCCCTGTGGAATCAAGCATGTTTGCTACCAATTTTGCTGAAATGGGTACGCGTGCAGAACGCGGGCGGCGATCCTGACGAGCATAACCAAAGTAAGGAATGGCAGCTGTTACACGACCTGCGGATGCGCGTTTTAAAGCATCTGCCATCATTAAAATTTCCATCAAATTGTCATTGGTAGGGGCACAAGTGGGTTGCAAAATAAAAACATCACGCCCGCGAACATTTTCCAACAGTTCAACGGAAACTTCGCCGTCTGAAAAACGCCCCACATTGATGTTGCCCAAAGAAATCCCTAAATGTTTCACGACATTTTGTGCCAAAACAGGATTCGCCTGCCCTGTAAAAACCATTAAGTTATCGTAATTTGCCATATTAAGCCTATCTGTTGCGGAATTTTTATTGATTTTGGGATACATCTGTGAAGCTCCCACTACATCATGATTAAAATAAACAGCCTCATATTATACGCTTTTAGATGAGTGAAGAGTATTTATTCTTCATTCACAAGCAATGGCTGGGGAGGAAGGATTCGAACCTTCGCGTGCTGGAATCAGAATCCAGAGTCTTAACCACTTGACGACTCCCCAATTAAATGTTTTCAGAAACCCTTGCTAAACTGGCAGATGTGAGCACAGTTCACAGTTGTAGTAGCACAGAAAACGAAGACATAACTTGTAGTTAATAGTTAAGCAAGTTTTAGCTTCACGGAAACTCGTTTTGATTTCATCAAAACTTCGTTTTCGAGCAACGCACAACGAAGAAATGTGCCGCAGATGGCAGTTTTATACGGGGTTTCTTTCGGGCTGCCTGTAAAAATTCTGTTTATGATTATGGGATAAGAAAAACCTTTGTTTGATGAGCCTAAAAATAAAGTACATCAAACAAAGGTTTTGGCTGGGGAGGAAGGATTCGAACCTTCGCATGACGGGATCAAAACCCGTTGTCTTAACCACTTGACGACTCCCCAATTTCACTCTTACAAGAGATGAAATAAAGGATGATGCTTTAAAGATGAAGCAACAAAAACTTCAAAACTCGAACGAAGTTGTGATGCAATTTCTTCTGCTTCTGTGCGACTTTTAACCGCAACAAAAACACAACTTCCAGAGCCTGTCATCACTGCATTACCGTATTTTTTTAATTCCGATAGGGCAAGGACAACATCAGGATAATGTTTTAACACGATGTCTTGTAAATCGTTACAGAACAACTGTTTTGATAAAACATTATTTTCAGCACCCCCGAAACTTTGTATTTTCTCATATGATGATTTGTGCGTCAAGTCCCATTCGTGAAAAATTTTTGCGGTAGCGATAGAAACAGGCGGGCGAATAATGACATAGTGCTGTTCTGGGAAAGAATAGGGTTCTAATTTTTCACCAATTCCTTGTGCAAATGCAGTTTGTCCGAAAATAAAAAAAGGTACATCTGCTCCGATTTGGACGCCAATATTCATCAATTCTTGTCGCGATAATCCACATTCCCACAAATGGTTTAATGCCATCAAAACAGTGGCAGCATTAGAACTTCCACCACCCAATCCGCCACCCATCGGTAAGGTTTTATGAACTTGGATTTCCGCACCCAGTGGGCATTGGGTGGTCTTTTGTAAAATTTTGGCTGCACGAATGGCTAAATCGTCTTCCAATGGAATGTGATAATTCGCATCAGCGAGTATAATTTGCGAATCTGAACGCGGTGTAATCGTAATCCAGTCGTATAAATCAATCAGTGTAAAAACTGTTTCTAAAAGATGATAACCATCTTCACGCTGTCCCACGACACGCAACATCAAATTGAGTTTAGCAGGTGAAGCAAATTTTTCCATGATGTTTCCGTTTGTTTGACACAGGCTGATTATACACGCCTCTTCTCTGATAGAATAAAAGCATTGGCATGGCTGATTTAGGATATTCTTGAAATGATTGATTTTTCATGGCTAATGATTTTTTTATTGGGCTTTTTAGGTGGCGTTCATTGTGTGGGGATGTGTGGCAGCCTGAATGCTGCTTTGGTTTTGCAACTGCCTAATTCTATTTCTCGCATTCGTTTTCTCACTTTACTCAACATTGGTCGTATCAGCAGTTATGTTTTGGTAGGAGCTTTATTGGGTGGCTTATCGCAACTTGGATTTTTAGCAGACCCAACGGGTAAGTTGCGTCTTTTTTTTCGTATTATTTCTTTATTGATTTTGCTGGGTACTGGGCTTTATTTAATGGGTATTTCATCTTGGTTAATGCATATTGAAAAAATAGGACAGCCCATTTGGAAGAAAATCAATCCTTTGTTAAAGCATTTTTTACCCATTCAAAGTATGTCATCTGCATTGATTGTTGGTGCTTTATGGGGTTGGTTGCCATGCGGTTTGGTATACAGTGCGTCTATTTATGCGTTAAGTACTGGTCATGTTGTTTACGGTGCTTTGGTGATGTTGCTGTTTGGTTTGGGCACTTTACCCAATTTGATGGCACTTGGTTTATTAAGTGGCACCCTGAAACCATTTTTGCAGAATAAAATTGTTCGTATTTTTTCAGGCTGCCTGATTATTGCTTGGGTGCTTTGGTCAATGAAAGAGTTGGTGATGCCATAAAAAAATCTCTCGCTTAATGCGAGAGATTTTTTTATGGAAGTTTTATTCTGTTGGGGTAGGATTTTCAGCAGGTTTTTCTGCTGGTTTTTCCAACAATGCTTTAATGGATAAACGACTACGACCGCGTTCATCAACTTCCAAAACTTTCACTTTAACCGTCTGTCCTACTTGCAGGTGGTCGCTGACATTTTTGACTCGTTCATGGGCAATTTGACTGATGTGCACCAAGCCGTCTTTACCAGGAATAATAGAAACAATCGCACCGACATTATTATCCAAAATTTTGAGTACAGTGCCTTCGTAAACAGCCCCTACCTCAACTTCTGCGGTAATTAACTCAATGCGGCGGCGTGCTTCATCGGCGGATTCTTGTGATTGTGCTGCAATGACTATTACGCCATTTTCATCAATATTGATTTCTGTATTTGTTTCTTGGGTTAAAGTGCGAATGGTTTCGCCACCTTTGCCAATCACTTCACGAATTTTATCTGGATTGATTTTCATGGTGAATAAGCGTGGGGCAAAATCAGACAATGCTTGCGGACCATCAATCGCTTCTTTCATTAAGCCTAAAATGTGCATTCTGCCTTCTTTGGCCTGATTGAGTGCGATTTGCATGATTTCTTTGGTAATGCCTTGAATTTTAATATCCATTTGCAAAGCGGTAACGCCGTCTGCTGTACCCGCAACTTTGAAATCCATGTCGCCCAAGTGGTCTTCATCGCCCAAAATATCAGTCAGAACTGCAAATTTATTGCCTTCTAAAATCAAGCCCATAGCAATCCCTGCAACATGAGATTTTAAAGGAACACCTGCGTTTAATAATGCCAAGCAACCGCCACAAACCGAAGCCATTGAAGATGAACCGTTGGATTCTGTAATTTCGGAAACCACACGAATGGCATAATTAAATTCTTCTTGTGGTGGCAATACGGCAACCAATGCGCGTTTTGCCAAACGACCATGCCCAATTTCACGGCGTTTCGGAGTACCTACGCGTCCCACTTCACCTGTGGAATATGGTGGAAAGTTGTAATGCAGCATAAAGCGGTCAGTGTATTCGCCAGACAGTGCATCAATGACTTGTTCATCGCGTTGTGTACCTAATGTTGCTGTGGCGAGTGATTGGGTTTCACCACGCGTGAATAAAGCAGAACCATGTACGCGAGGCAATACCCCTGTGCGAATATTGATTGGACGCACGGTACGAGTATCACGACCATCAATGCGTGGCTCGCCGTTTAAGATTTGTGTACGCACAACTTCTGCTTCTAAATTATGGAAAATATTGCGAATTTCGTTAGCAGCAAGCGTATCGGTGTCTTCGGTAATCAAAGCGGATTCCACTTTTGCCCAAGCATCATTCAGTTGTTGACTGCGTGCTTGTTTTTGACGGATTTTAAAGGCAGCCTGAATGTCTGCACCTGCGATTTCTTTGACTTTGGCAATCAAGTCCAGATTAGGTTCTGGCGGAGTCCAATCCCAAACGGTTGGATTGACTTCGTTAGCCAATTCGTTGATGGCGTTGATGACAATTTGCATTTGCTCATGACCAAAAACCACAGAACCCAACATCACGCTTTCGGATAATTCTTGGGCTTCGGATTCCACCATTAAAACAGCTTTCCGGGTGCCTGCAACAACTAAATCCAAAGCGGATTTTTTCAGTTGCGATAAATTGGGGTTGAGAACATATTGTCCATCAATATAACCTACGCGTGCGGCACCAATTGGACCTGCAAAAGGTACGCCAGAAAGTACCAAAGCGGCAGAAGCACCAATCATGGCGGGAATGTCTGAATCAATTTCAGGGTCGAGTGATACCACCATCGCAATGATTTGAATGTCGTGATAAAAACCTTCTGGGAAAAGCGGACGAATAGGACGGTCAATCAAACGACTGGTAAGAATTTCTTTTTCAGAAGGTTTGCCTTCGCGTTTGAAAAAACCACCTGGAATTTTGCCCGCCGCATAAGTGCGTTCAAAATAATCCACGGTCAATGGAAAGAAATCTTGTCCTTCTTTAATGTCTTTTGCTGCGACAACGGTAACCAAAACCACTGTATCACCCATAGACACTTTAACGGCGGCGGAAGCTTGGCGAGCAATTTCGCCAGTTTCCAGTGTTACGGTATGCTGCCCGTATTGAAAAGTTTTAGTGTGTTTATTAAACATTATGATTTCCTTAATAAATGAATGAAAACCCCGCCAACCGCTAAAACCCTATTGATCCAAACTTGTTTAACGGTTTGAAGATTGGATAAATAGTGTTTCAGTCAGTGGCGAAAAGCAGTCATTTTACATCAAATAAAGGCAGGCTGAAAATGAAAGGCAAGCTGAAAAAATAATTCAGTGTTTTCAAGCTGCCTGAAATAGCATTGTTAGACAATCAAACCATAAAAGGCAAACTGAAAAGTTAAGCAGTGTTTTCAGGCTGCCTCATCTAATGTTCGGCGGAAATGTACTGCACGCAAAACATGTTTGGCAGTAACTTCTTCTTGTTGCTCCAAATCTGCCAAAGTTCTTGCTACACGCAATAAGCGATGAAAACTGCGTGCAGATAAATGCAGTTTTTCAATCAATTTCGATAAAGTTTGCTTGGCTTCATCTGCGATTTGAGCAATGGTATCTAATTCTGTTACTGTCAAATCAGCATTAGTTTTGCCTTGCCTTTGGTATTGACGCTCGCGTGCTGCCATAACACGCATACGAACGGTAGTACTGGATTCCCCAACTTGTGCCTGTGTTAAATCTTCGGCAGGCAAAGAAGGCACTTCTATGACCAAATCAATTCTATCCAATAATGGACCAGAAATTTTTTGTCGATAACGCATAATGCTTTCGTGCGAACAACGACAAGCACGAGTAGCGTGTCCTGAATAACCACAAGGACATGGATTCATGGCGGCAACCAGTTGAAATTGGGCAGGATAAGTTGCTTGTCGTGCTGCACGAGAAATATGAATTTCCCCACTTTCCAAAGGTTCTCGCAAAACTTCTAAAACTTTGCGGTCAAATTCGGGCAGCTCATCTAAAAACAAAACACCGTGATTGGCTAATGAAATTTCACCTGGCTTGGGATTAGAACCTCCTCCAATTAAAGCAGGTGCAGAAGCCGTGTGATGCGGACTGCGAAATGGACGCATTGTGGTATAAGTAGTTTGATGATGCCCATCTAATAGCGATTGCAAAGCGGCATTGTCCAAGATTTCTTCCGAAGTTAACGGCGGAAGAATGCTGGGCAGTCGTTGTGCCAACATGGATTTTCCTGTACCCGGCGGTCCAATCATCAATAAACTGTGTCCACCTGCGGCGGCAACTTCCAACGCAAAGCGTGCAGTTTCTTGACCTTTAACATCCGCCAAATCAAGTAAATGTTCAGTAGAAATATTTTCTTCTTGTGGCGGAGAAACAGGATTCAAACGCTCAAAGCCCATCAAATGAGCTACTGCTTGATTCAGCGACTGTGCTCCATATACAGGCAAACCTTTAATCCAAGCCGCCCAAGGGGCACTTTCTTCTGGTAATAAGAACGAACGATTAGCTAACCGTGCTTGTCGTGCCATCAGCAAGGCTCCACGAATGGGACGCAATGCCCCCGACAATGCTAATTCTCCTGCAAATTCATAATGTGCCAATGCGTCATCACTCATTTGACCTGATGCAGCCAAAATACCCAAAGCAATCGGCAAATCAAAACGCCCTGACTCTTTGGGCAATTCCGCAGGAGCAAGATTAACGGTGATTTTCATGGCAGGAAAATCAAAGCCAGATTGAAGAATTGCCGCACGCACGCGATCACGGCTTTCTTTGACTTCTGTATCAGGTAAACCCACAATATTAAACGCAGGTAAAGAAGTACGACTTAAATGAACCTCCACTTCTACCAGCGGTGTGTCCATGCCTGATAATGCACGAGAATAAACGGCGGCAAACGACATTTTTACTGACGCAGTTGTTCGATTTCTTGACGCAGTGTTGCGATTTCTTGACACAAATGCTCAATCATTTGTTGCTGAATTTCAAACTCTTCACGCGTTACTAAATCGAAACGAGCCATTGTTGATGAAATGGCGGTTTTGGCGTTTTTGCTAACATCTTTTAAAGGCGTTTCTTGAATGGCAGCTCCAATTTTTTGAGCGGCCTCTTCGAGCATTTCTTTGGCAAACATATTGAGTATCTCTCGTAAATGAAAGCCTGTATTATAACCAAGTATCTTTGAATGGATGGCGTATTTAAACAATACTTTTCAGGCTGCCTGAAAAAGGCTAAAATTCGCCAATCGTCATAAGTGATTTATGGCGTTTATTTTTTGATTTTATCCATTAAATGAAAACATGATGCAAGCATGGCAACTTCCCGAATACATTGCGGATATTCTTCCATCTGATGCACGCCGATTAGAAAGTGCGAAGGAAGAGTTACTCTCTTTATTTTGTGTGCATGGTTACGCATTGGTAAACCCTCCGTTAATGGAGTATACCCAATCGTTACTGACACGCATTGATTCTGATTTATCCCACAAAACCATTCGTTTCACCGACCATTTTTCAGGGCGGCAGATGGGGGTGCGTGCGGATATTACGCCACAAATTTCACGCATTGATGCTCATTTATTGGGCAGTCATAAAGGCATCAATCGATTGTGTTACGCGGGTTCAGTTTTGCATGCTCGCCCTGATACACTGTACAGCACGCGAGATCCTCTGCAAATTGGTGCAGAACTTTACGGTTTTGCAGGAATTCAAGCAGACATGGAATTGATTGATCTCATGTTGCAGAGTATGCAAATTTTGGGGGTTGAAAAACCTGTTTTATCTTTGGGGCACATTGGCATATTTCGTGCTTTAACGGCGGATATGGCTTTATCGCCAAGTTTAGAAGATGAACTTTTGGAAATTTTAAAAACCAAAGACGCCAGCATGATTGCTGCGTGGTGTCATGAACATCACATTGACGAAAAATC
Organism: Neisseriaceae bacterium; assembly: GCA_017645365.1. Classification (GTDB taxonomy): domain Bacteria; phylum Pseudomonadota; class Gammaproteobacteria; order Burkholderiales; family Neisseriaceae; genus RGIG9985. The sequence continues at coordinate 2,067 of JAGCOT010000064.1, read as the reverse complement.
AACCAATACTTTGTTGGCTCTTACAGAACTTTATGGCTCGCCGATGGAAGTTTTAAAACGAGCAGAACAAAAATTACCGCAACTTCCAGAAATTCAGGCTGCCTTTATTGATTTGCGTGCCATCACGGCTTACTTTAAAGAATACACACAGCATTTAGATTTAGCAGAATTGCGTTCTGACCGATACCACAGTGGGCTTTTGTTTGCGGCCTATCGCGAAGGTGAATCGGACGCCATTGCACGCGGAGGGCGTTACGATGGTTTGGGACAATATTTTGGTCGTGCGCGTCCTGCGAGTGGGTTCAGTTTTGATTTAAAAAACTTTTTAGAACAATTACCGCAAAAAGAAGCCGTTTCAGGCATTTGCGTTGCGGCAGAAGATGCAATGGCAGCACAACAAGAAATGAAGCGACTGCGTGCATCTGGGGAAGTGGTCATTGTTGACTATCTAAACGAAGGTGCTTCATCATTGCATTGCAATCGAGTTTTGCAACAACAAGACGACCAGTGGCAAGTTTTGGATTTGGAACAGGAATAATATTATGGCAAAAAACATCATCATCATTGGTACCCAATGGGGCGACGAAGGTAAAGGGAAAATCGTCGACTGGCTGACGGATAAAGTCGCAGCGGTGGTTCGTTTTCAGGGGGGGCATAATGCTGGACATACATTAGTAGTTGGCGGCAAAAAAACCATTTTGCGTTTGATTCCATCTGGTATTTTGCGTGATGGCGTGCGTTGTTTTATTGGTTCAGGTGTAGTGGTATCGCCCAAAGCCTTGTTTGAAGAAATTGGCGAATTAGAAAACGCAGGCGTTGATGTGGTTTCGCGTTTGATGATTGCTCCAACTTGCCCCTTGATTTTGCCACATCATATCGCATTAGATCAGGCACGCGAAAAAGCCAAAGGCGATAAAAAAATCGGTACTACTGGGCGTGGCATTGGTCCTGCTTATGAAGATAAAGTCGCACGCCGAGCCATTCGCATGATGGACATTTTTCAACCAGAATTGCTAAAAGAAAAACTCAAAGCCGTTTTGGATATTTACAATGTTCAATTAACAGGCTTATACAACTGTCCTGCGGTTGATGTAGACACGGTTTATCAAGAAATTCAAACCTATGCAGAGCGTTTGCGTCCTTTGGTGGGGGATGTTTCACGCACCATCAATGATATTCATCGTTCAGGCAAACATATTTTGTTTGAAGGGGCACAAGGGACTTTACTGGATATTGATTACGGCACATATCCATTTGTAACATCATCGAACTGTGTTTCAGGAGCGGCAGCGGCAGGTTCAGGGATTGCACCGCAAGCGTTGGATTATGTTTTGGGCATTGTTAAAGCCTACACGACACGCGTGGGGTCAGGTCCATTCCCTACGGAATTAAACGATGAAACAGGAGCATTATTGGCAGAACGCGGTCATGAATTTGGTTCAGTAACAGGGCGTGCTCGCCGTTGTGGTTGGTTTGACGCAGTGGCATTGAAGCGTTCTATTCAAATCAATGGTGTAACTGGCATGTGCATTACCAAATTAGATGTCATGGATGGGCTGCCTGAAATCAAAATTTGTACAGGCTATCGCATCAATGGGGAAGTGGTGGATATGTTGCCTTTTGGGGCACATCAAGTGGCACAATGTGAGCCTGTTTATGAAACCATGTCAGGCTGGACAGAAAGCACGGTGGGTGTGAAACGATATGAAGACCTGCCCGAAAATGCACGCCGTTATTTAGAGCGTTTGGCAGAAGTAACAGGAGCCCCTGTTACAATGGTTTCCACAGGGCCAGACCGAGAAGAAACTATTGTATTGGAACATCCTTTTGACTAAATGGCACTTTAAATACAGGTAAGTTTTCTTACCTGTATTTTTTAACTCATTACCGTTTATTGATTTTGTAAGACATGCTCTGAAAAATCTTAAATTTAGGGGCTGTATTAGATTAGCCCAAAAAATTGTTAAATTCCACACCATTTTCGCAATGTTTTGAGTTGCTGTTTTGGTGTCCCATAGTTAAATCTAAACTCACATTCTTTCAAGAAAAGTGGGAAAGATTTGCGGT
>JAGCOT010000063.1 GCA_017645365.1 Neisseriaceae bacterium | reverse complement strand
TCGCAGAAACTCGTTTTGACTTTGTCAAAACTTCGTTTTAGCTTCGCAGAAACTCGTTTTGACTTTGTCAAAACTTCGTTTTAGCTTCGCAGAAACTCGTTTTGACTTTGTCAAAACTTCGTTTTAGCTTCGCAGAAACTCGTTTTGACTTTGTCAAAACTTCGTTTTCAGGCAGCCTGAATATTTTGTTGAACAATTTTATTCAATGGCTTGTACGATTTTTTCCATTTCCATAAATCGAGAACCTTTAACCAAAACGCAAGTTTGTGGTGTGAGTAAGGTTTTTAAGTGTTCTGTTAATTCGTTTTTATGGGCAAACCATTGTGCGTTGTTGCCAAAAGCAGTGGCTGCATGTTGGCTGAATTCGCCAATGAACAAGGCTTTTTCGATGTTTTTTTGCTGTGCGTATCGTCCGACTTCTGCGTGAAATTCGGCGGATTTTTCACCCAATTCGCCCATATCGCCCATCACCAAAATGCGTGGGGCAGGAAAGGCAGATAAAACATCAATCGCCGCTTTCATGGAATCAGGATTGGCATTGTAGGTGTCGTCAATGATTTGCGTCCCACAGGCAGCCTGAAACATTTTTAAACGCGATCCCACAGGTTGATAATCCGCCAAACCTGTGGCAATTTGTTCTGCGGTGGCAAAATCTGCACATAAAGCTGCTGCTGCTGTGGCGTTTAGAACATTATGTCGTCCTGCCGCAGGCAGAGAAACCGCAACTGTTTGATGAGACATATGCAAATCAAAATAAGATTGAGTGGGCAATAGACGAATGTTGTCGGAAAAAATATCGCCATTTTCAATGCCAAAAGTTCTTTGTGCATGATTCAAACAGGCGGCCTGAAAAATATTTTGATGAACATTATTCGCAGGAAAAATCGCTACGCCATCGTTTTGCAAGCCTGTATAAATTTCGCTTTTGGCTTTGGCAATATCGCCAACACCATCAAAACCATTGCCAATATGTGCGTTTAAAGCATTGTTGATTAAAGCGATATTCGCTTGGGCAATGTCGGATAAAAAGGCAATTTCGCCAAAATGATTCATGCCCATTTCTAAAACCGCAAATTGATGATGATTTCGCAAGCCTAATAAGGTTAAAGGCAAACCAATATGATTGTTCAGGTTGCCTTTGGTATATAAAACGGCATTTTCGCCAAAGGTTTTTCGCAAAATAGCGGCAGTCATTTCTTTCAGCGTGGTTTTTCCAGAAGAACCTGTAATCGCTAAAACTTTGGTGTTGGGATTGGCTTTTCGCCATGCTTTGGCTAATTGAGCCAATGCTTGCAAAGTATCGGCAACTTTCAGGGTGCCTGTTTTTTGCGCACAACGCGAAACGATACAAACCGCCCCTTTTGCCAAAACCTCGTCTACAAAATCATGTCCATCAAATTTTTCGCCCGATAAAGCAAAAAAAACATCGTTTTTTTCAACCTCGCGACTGTCAGTAGTGATTTTGCCAACGGTGAAATCTGGAAGAGAACAGGCAAGCTGAAAAGTTTTGGCAATAAAAGAAAGGGTGAGTTCAGACATTTTATTTTCCATCATCAAAAAGTTATTTCAAAAATAGGCTAATCAATTCATTCAAAAACGCCAATCCTTTGGGCGTGGCTTGTAATCGCTTGTTATCATCAGATAATAAACCTCGTTGCCTTGCTTGAAAAAGGCTGTTTTGAATGGTCAAAATAGACAATCCTGTGCGGTCGGTAAAGAGTTCCATCGGCACGCCGTCTATTAAACGCAAAGCATTCATCATAAATTCCACAGGTAAATCATTCGCTAAAATCCAATCACGATGAGCGTTGGGATTGGATTGATGGGCAGCCTGAATATAAAAATCAGGAGAACGATGTTTGACCGTGCGTACAATGCCATGTGGGTAAGTGATTTTGCCATGAGCACCTGCCCCAATGCCAAGATAATCGCCAAATTGCCAGTAATTCAGATTGTGCTGACATTGATGCCCCAAGCGTGCAAAAGCCGAAATTTCATACCGTTGAAATCCTGCTTGTTGCAAAGTTTCATGCACGGCTTGCTCCATGTCGACAATAAAATCATCATCGGGAAGATTTTCAGGAGGCTGATGACCAAAAGCGGTGTGTGGCTCAATCGTCAGTTGATAAGCAGAAATATGCGTTAAATCTAATGGCGTCAGTGTATTGATATCTGCAATGGCATCGTCAATCGTTTGACAGGGCAGGGCGTACATCAAATCGACATTCACTCGCAAAAATGTTTTCACTGCCACATCGATGGCATCCAACGCTTCTTGTGCCGTATGAATTCGTCCCAAAGCACGCAAATGCTTGTCTGACAAACTTTGTACGCCCAATGATAATCGCGTAATTCCAGCATGGCGAAAATCTTGAAAACGATTTTTTTCTGCGACCGCAGGATTGGCTTCTAATGTTATTTCACAATCAGGAACCAATGGCAATAAAGCACGAATTTGATTGAGCAGATATTCAATAGAGGCAGCCTGAAACAAAGCAGGCGTGCCTCCACCAATGAAAATGCTGTGAATTTTGCGACCCCAAATATTCGGCAATTCGCTTTGTAAATCGAGCAACAGAGCATCTATGTATTCTTTTTCAGGGAGCCTGTTTTTAATGGCATGCGAATTAAAATCGCAGTAAGGACATTTTTGAACACAATAGGGAATATGAATATACAAGGACAACGGCGGCAATCCGCGAAACGATATACCGCCGTTGTGAATGGGAATTACGGATTTAGGAATGGACATAATGCGGTAATGGCGGAATGGTAAGCCCTGCGGAACGATACAAATCGTCCAGTTGATTCATCAGCGAAATCATGGCTTTGCCACGATGGCTGATTCTGTTTTTCAGGCTGCCTGTCATTTCCGCAGCCGTGAGGCGATATTCAGGCAGGAAAAAATGTGGGTCATAACCAAAACCGTTTTCTCCGCGTGGTTCATGAGTCCATAGACCTTCCCAGCGACCATCAGCAATCAAAGGAAAAGGATCATCTTCCGAACGCACCAAAACCAAAACGCAGGCATACCAAACTTGCTTGTTTTCATGGGATTTCAAAGCTTCGGAAAGTTTTTGATTGTTGTCTTCGTCTGATTTATGGTCGCCTGCAAAGCGAGCAGAATGAATACCGGGAGCACCATTCAAAGCCGTAGCACAAATGCCAGAATCATCAGCAATCGCAGGTTTTCCTGTGATGCGTGCCGCATGGCGTGCTTTTGCCAAAGCGTTTTCTAAAAAAGTGGAAAAAGGTTCAGAAGTTTCGCTTACGCCTAATTCTTTTTGCGGAATGACACGAATATGATAAGGAGAAAAGAAGGCAGAAAATTCGCGAATCTTCCCCGCATTGTTACTGGCTAAAACCAATTCTGGAAAAAGAGAACACATGACTAATCTCCTTATAAAAATGCGTCTTAAAAAATTTTAGGGGCTGTATTAGATTAGCCCAAAAAATTGTTAAATTCCACACCATTTTCGCAAGGTTTTGAGTTGCTGTCTTGGTGTCCCATAGTTAAATCTAAACTCACATTCTTTCAAGAAAAGTGGGAAAGATTTGCGGTCAAT
>JAGCOT010000062.1 GCA_017645365.1 Neisseriaceae bacterium | reverse complement strand
TTCTTTTTGGTGCGTTTAGAGCCGCAAAAAAAGCATTTTTTGTGTTCAAAGTATTTGACCTTCCTAAAAAGCAATAATGATAAGGTGTTCAGCGTTTTTTAGCACCTTTTTTGTTACTTATGCCTATTTTTCTCACCATTTAAAACTTTTGAAAAACTCATTATTCTGAACCATCAGCAAGCGTAGGGTGTGCAACTTGTTGCACACGCGTTTTTTTATTTTTCAGGCAGCCTGAAAATAAACACACCGTCATTGCGAGATTTGACAAAGTCAAATCGTGGCAATCTCCTGATTTAAACTGCGTCATCGTTATTTATCAATTCAAAGCAAGCGTAGGATGTACAACTTGTTGCACACGCGTTTTTTTATTTTTCAGGCTGCCTGAAAATAAATATTCGTCATTCTGAACCTGCGAATGCAGGTGAAGCATTTTTTATTGAGATGTTTCACTTTGTTTAATATGATGCGGTTTAAATCAAAAGATTGCTACGCCTAACGGCTCGCAATGACAGGCTGTTTTCGCTCAATCTGACGCGGTTTAAATCAAAAGATTGCCACGCCTGACGCTCGCAATGACAGACAGGCGTTGCGGTGGGTCGAAGCCCCACCCTACAACTTACGGTCATTGCGAGCGAAGCCATAAGGCGTAGCGTGGCAATCTTTTAATTTAAACTGCATTATCGCCATTAAAAGCAAAGTTCGCTCTCCGTAGTGGGAAGATTGCCACGCCTTGACTGCGTCAAGGCTCGCAATGACAGGAGCGTTGCGGTGGGTCGAAGACCCACCCTACGGCGGTTGTATCTGTTTTTTGGTGGGCTTTTGATGTCCTCCCTACGGCGGTTGTTTTCAGGCTGCCTGAAAATAAAAAAAGAACCGCATCATGCGGTTCTTTTAATGTGAGAAGCAATTATAAAGCCGCTTTGGCTTTTTCTACCAACTGCTCAAAAGTTTTGATGTCAAATACGGCTAAATCTGCCAATACTTTACGATCCACTTCAATGGTGGCGCGTTTTAAACCGTTCATGAATTTGCTGTAAGACAAACCGTAGATACGAGCTGCGGCGTTGATACGAGCAATCCACAAGCGGCGGAATTGGCGTTTGCGTTGACGGCGGTCACGATAAGCATATTGACCTGCTTTCATCACTGCCTGTTTGGCAACACGATAGACATTTTTACGACGACCACGATAACCTTTTGCCAAAGCAAGAACTTTTTTATGGCGAGCACGAGCGGTTACACCGCGTTTTACACGAGACATGGTTCTACTCCTTATGCGTATGGCATCATTTTGTTAATAGAAGCCACATCGCGTTTATCAACCATTGTGGTGCCACGCAATTGGCGTTTATTTTTAGTGGTTTTTTTGGTCAGAATATGGCGTTTCATCGCAAAACTGCGTTTGAAACCGCCACCGCCCAAAGCTTTGAAGCGTTTTTTCGCGCTTGATTTGGTTTTGATTTTAGGCATAACAATATCCTTAAAATTTTTAAGATTAAGGCATCAGGAGATTGCGTTTGACAATGCTTAAAACCCCGACACCACGCTTTTTAAAATTTCACCCAATCAGTTTGAGTGAAACGGAAGATTGTACAAATATTCAACATAAAATGCAAGATTAAATCTTATCCCATAAATTTCGCACGCGTTGTAAATCTTCTGCCGTATCTACACCCGCTGGCGGAATGATGGCGGTTACCAATACACCAATATCCAAGCCGTGCCACAATACTCGCAACTGCTCTAACATTTCTGTTTGCTCCAATGGCGATGGGGCTAAATTTTGATATGTGTTTAAAAAAGAAACCCTGTAAGCGTAAATGCCAATATGTCGCAATACCGAAAGTTGATGCGGCAAGCCTTGACTTTCGCGTGGAAATGGAATGGGCGCACGAGAAAAATACAATGCTAAATGGTTTTTGTCTAAAACGGTTTTGACAATATTGGGATTGTGAAATTCTTCAATATGTTCAATCGCATGGGCAACCGTTGCCATTGGCAGGTTTTGTTGCAAAAAATAATCGGCTAAATCGTCAATAATTTGCGGATTGATCATCGGCTCATCACCTTGAACATTGATCACGGCATGATTTTCAGGCAGCCTGATCATATTGGCAGCTTCTGCCAAACGATTGGTGCCACTTTCGTGATTTTTATCGGTCAATACCACATCAACATCATGTTCTTGGCAAATGCGGACGATTTTTTCATCATCTGCGGCAACCACTACACGAGATGCTTGGCTTTTTTTTGCCGCTTCTGCCGTGCGAACAATCAATGCTTTTCCGCCAATATCGGCAATCATTTTTTCAGGGAGCCTTGTCGAAGATAATCGGGCTGGAATGATAACGGTAAAATCTTTCATTTCGATACTTTCATTCAAACATTCAAAAAGGATAAACTTTGTTGGGATTCATAATGTTTTTAGGATCTAATTGCCGTTTGATGACTTGCATCAACGCCAATTCGGCAGGGGTTTTTATTTGTGTCAGATATGCTCGCTTCAAAACGCCAATCCCATGTTCAGCAGCAATCGTGCCTTGATACTCCAATACCGATGCGTATACTAACTCGTTGATTGACTGTTCAAATTGATAAACGCTTTGGTCTAAATGGTCTAGCAAAAAAACATTGTAATGCAAACTGCCATCGCCTAAATGTCCAAATAAAATCACTTCGGCATGAGCAAAATTTTGTTGAATTTTGGCAATGTTGCTTTCGATAAAATCTACTAAACGATTGATGGGCAATGCAATATCATGCTTGATGCTGAATCCGCGTTTTTTTTGTGCTTGCGGAATATGCTCTCGCAATCGCCACCACTGTTGGCGTTGCTGCTGATTTTGTGCCAAAAGCGTATTGTCGTAACCCTCTTTCATCAAGCGTTGGGCGATTTGCTGAATTTCTTCGGTAGAAGTTTCTTCCCATTCACACAAAATATGCCATCCTGAACATTCTCCTGTGGGTGATTGAACAGATAAATCGCGCGTTACCAAAGACAATGCTTGTTCAGAAATCAGTTCAAAACTTTTGATTTTTTCACCACATAATGAACGCATCAATCGCCATAAATCCAAGCATTGACGAAGATGTGGCACATTCACCCAAAGCGTTGCTGTGGTATCTTCATGCAGCCTGAAAAGTTTAAGCGTTGCTGCGGTAATGACTCCTAATGTCCCTTCACTGCCGATAAACAAAGGCAAAAGATTTAAACCAGTGGTATTTTTATGCAAGGGAGATAAATGAGAAATCAAACTACCATCAGGCAAAACCACTTCCAAACCCAAAGTTAAAGCACTTGCCGTACCGTAACGCACAACATTTAATCCCCCTGCATTGCAAGCCAAATTGCCTCCAATCTGACAACTGCCCTCTGACGCCAAACTCAATGGGAAAAACCACCCTGCCCGTTTTACCGCTTGCTGGACATCGGCTAAAATCGCCCCTGCTTCAACGGTGATGACAGCATCGGTTGCATTGATTTCACGAATACGATTCAAACGATGCAACAATAATAAAACACCTTTTTCAGGCGTTGCCGCACCGCATAAACTGGTATTCCCCCCCTGTGGCGTAACAGAAATACTGTGTTGCGAACACAACTTTAAAATCTTTTGCACCGAAGATACGCTTTCAGGCTGCAATACCACATCGGCAGCTCCGTGATAGCGACCACGCTGATCTGTCAAAAGATGACGAATGCGATGATTATCGGTGAGTATTTCATCTGCGGATAAACAATCGGCAAAAAGTTGTTGAATGGAATTCATCAAATCATACCTAACTTGATTGAAAAAACTTTCAGGCTGCCTATTTTCTTTGCATGGAAATGCTTTCAGGTTGCCTGTTTTCTTTGCATGGAAATGCTTTCAGGTTGCCTGTTTTCTTTACATGGAAATGCTTTCAGGCTGCCTGTTTTCTTTGCATGGAAATACTTTCAGGTTGCCTGTTTTCCCTGCGTGGGAAATGCTTTTCAGTCAATCCTATTAAAGTAGAGTTGCTGCATAGCCGAAACCGTTGTCTGGTAAGAAAGGAGATCACTCTAAATCATCGTAAAATGAAAGGAAAAAACGATGAACCCTTAAAAAAGGTGAGAGAAAAAACCATAGCGATTTCGTTAGTCCTTACTCACATTGCTTTACCCACAATCAAAAGTATTGCAAGGCAGGATTTACTATGCAGCATACTCAAAACCGTTCAAAGTTTATCAATCAACTTGATAAAATGCTATTTTGGCTTCGCAAAAACATAAACCTTATCTTCACACACAAAAGCATCTAACGGCAAGTCGTGGGCTTCAGTTTCGATATTTTCCACCATTTGACAAGCAAATCCAATGCCTACGGTTTTGGGCTTGCGAAACTTGGCATAAGATAAAGATGTATCATAAAAACCACCACCCTGCCCCATGCGAAAGCCTTGTAAGTCAATACCAATCAAGGGAATAAGTGCTATGGACATATCTTCAATGCGTTTTTTGATTGTATGACGATGTGCCGTTTTACCATAAGGAATAAACCACAAACGCCTTTGATTTTGGTGAATATAAGGTTCAAAAACCTGCATTCCGCGTTTTTGTGCGGTTTCAATCCAATGCGATAAATCTACTTCTGAACCTACCGCACGATAAACCGCTACTTGATGATTTCGCCGAATCAGAGATTTTAATCGCCGACAAATCTTTTGACTGCCTGCTTTACGATACGCAGATGATAAATTTTTACGCCGATTGCGTAACTCTTGGCGTTGCAAAGATTTGCGATTTTTCACATCCAACGCATCATTCATTTTTCAGGCTGCCTTTGATAAAACGCACAAAATGCTTGTACCACACATTGTTCACACAAGGGTTTTCTGGCTTTGCAAATATATCGACCGTGCAAAATCAACAAATGATGGGCATCTTGCAAAAACACTTTGGGTGTGTTTTTCAACAATAGTTTTTCTACGCCCAAAACTGTGGACGCCACCGCCAATCCAGTGCGATTGGCAACACGAAAAATATGCGTATCCACCGCAATGGTTGGCTGATGAAAAGCCGTATTCAAAATCACATTTGCCGTTTTCCTGCCTACACCCGCCAAAGATTCTAAATCACTCCGATTATCTGGCACAACACCATTAAACTTTTCTACCAAACTTTGACAACAAGAAACTATATGCTTTGCCTTACTGCGAAATAATCCAATGGATTGAATATACGGTATTAAACCCTCTTCACCCAAAGACAGCATTTTTTCAGGCGTTGGGGCAACCTGAAAAAGTTTTGGCGTTACTTTATTCACCGAAACATCAGTCGCCTGTGCCGACAAAATCACCGCAATCAACAATTCAAAAGTGTTGCGATAATGCAACTCCGTAGTTGGATTAGGAATGTGTTGCGATAGGATTTGAAAAAATTGCTCTCGTTGTTGCTTATTCATCATCAATAAAACCATGTCCAATAAAGCACAACATTGTATAGAAAGAATACGAAAAGATACAGCAGGCAGCCTGAATTCCTATAAGCATATGCTTATAGGCGGTGTTGACAAACACCGCCTGAATTTTTTTTTGGAGAGTTTGAATTGAAAAATATTGTATTGAAATGCCTCCTTTCTATCCCCGTTGTTTTCTTAATGGGCTGTGCTGCAAACGGCATTGGCTATGGTAATCGCACATTTAATCCTGACCCTGATTACGAAGCCAAAATTATTGCAGATAGAAAAGCTGTACAAGCAGAAGAAAGGGCAGAACGCAAAGAACGCCGCGATGAACGCAAGGAAGAAATGAACAATGTCGCGGAAGCATATCAAAAAGCCACCAAAGGCAAGAAATATATTCGTTGCTATTGGTGGGGTTGTTATTAAGGTTTTTTAGTAGTAAGAGAAAGACAATGAAAAAATTTGCATTAGCATTATGTGCAACTTTAACCATTTTGACTGGCTGTGCCACTGGCGGTGCCGTTGGTGATTACGCTTATGGCGATGATAGTTCTTCTATCAACGCAGCTCGTAACAGTGCAACCGCACGCCTGTCTCGTGCAGAATTGGAAAACCAAGCTCGTCAGCGTGCCAATGTTCGCGATGAAATTGCATTGAGCGAAACCAAACGCCGTGCAAAACAATCCGAAACTCGCGACACCATGCAAACCGTGCATGAAGGCTTGGATATGTTGCGTGATATTAAATCATTCTTCAAAGGTCGTTAATTTAACGATATAAAATACAAAAAACAGGCAACCTGAAAAAATCCCTGCGTGGGAGATTCTTTCAGGTTGCCTGTTTTTGTTGCTTAACTTTGATCAAGCGATAAAAAACACCTGCAAAACTTTTACCATTCATCATTTTGAGCGTTTGCAAAAAATCTTTTTCCTAACGGAAAGTTCAGAATGGCAAGTTTTACAGGAGTGTCAATAACAAGCAGCCTGAAAAAATCCCTACATGGAAAATGTTTTCAGGCTGCCTTTTGATTATTGTGCTTGCAATAATCGTGCAGCATCTAATGCAAAATAAGTCAAAATGCCATCTGCCCCAGCACGCTTAAATGCCAAAAGACTTTCCATCATCACCGCATCGCGGTCAATCCAACCGTTAGCAGCGGCAGCCTGAATCATGGCGTATTCACCAGAAACTTGATAAACAAAAGTCGGCACACCAAATTCGTCTTTTACTCGACGCACAATATCCAAATACGGCAAACCTGGTTTCACCATCACCATATCCGCCCCCTCTTGAATATCCAAAGCCACTTCATGCAAGGCTTCATTGCTGTTAGCAGGATCCATTTGATAGGTGTATTTATTGCCTTTACCCAAATTGCCTGCACTACCCACCGCATCACGAAATGGTCCGTAAAAAGACGATGCGTATTTGGCAGAATACGCCATCAAACGAGTATGAATAAACCCATTGCTTTCCAAAGCTTGACGAATTGCCCCCATGCGTCCGTCCATCATATCTGATGGTGAAATCACCTGTGCTCCTGCTTCGGCATGACACAATGCTTGTTTAATCAGCACTTCAACCGTTTCATCATTCAAAACATAACCGTTTTCGTTAATCAAACCATCTTGACCATGCGTGGTATAGGGGTCTAACGCAACATCAGTCATCACGCCCAATTCTGGAAATTCACGGCGTAACGCTCGAATGGCTTGTGGAATAATGCCTTCTGGATTATAGGCTTCTGCACCATCTGGCGATTTTTTGGAACTGTTGGACGCAAATAAATCCAGCATGGGCACGCCTAATTTCATCATTTTTTCTGCGGTATGCAGTAATTGGTCTATGGTTTGGCGTTTCACGCCTGGCATGGAAGGGACATCTTCTTCGCGATTTTCACCTTCCAGCACAAAAACGGGATAAATCAAATCGTCTGCCGTCAAAATGCTTTCTCTCATCAGACGGCGAGAAAAATCATCATAACGCATGCGACGCATACGAGTAGCGGGAACAGAACGCTGTGGAAAATTCATACAAATACCTCTTTTTCTTCAATAATCAACAGGCGAATGATACGCATAAAAACGCCACCCATGTAGGCTGATATTTATGCACCCTGAAAAAACTGATGCAAAACTGGCAAGGTAAAGACCCTATTTTCAGATATTGCTCATCAAAAATCTTTAATCCAGCAATTTAATACGAATGCCGATAACGCCAAATTGTTGTTGCTGTTGCTGTGAATAAAACCTATTTAAATCATCCAATAAATCGTTTTTAGTCATGGATTTATCGGCTAATAAATCGATATCAAAATCGCTTATTAAATCATGAAAATTAGAATAATATAATAATCCAATCACTTTGGCAGAAATATTGTCTTGCTCTTCATTGAAAAATTGAATGATATCATTGAGTTTTATCTGCTTTCGTTTATCGTCATACAAACGCAACTCAATGCGTTTGCTGCCGTTTTTGATGCAGTTAAAATAATGATTTTGCAAACGCATACTATGAATGGTGGTCATATCATTTCTTTCAGGCTGGCTGAAAAACACATCTTATTCAATATTTTGCACCTGCTCACGCATTTGTTCAATGATGACTTTTAACTCCACCGATGTTTGCGTGCATTCCACCGCAATGGACTTACTGCCCAAAGTATTGGCTTCTCGATTCAATTCTTGCATCAGAAAATCCAAACGCTTACCCACGCTTTGAGCTTTGGGGTCAGAAATAATGCGTTGCACTTCTGCAATATGCGTCCGCAAGCGTGAAAATTCCTCATCAACATCAGCTTTTTGCATAAACAAAGCAAATTCCTGCTGCAAGCGTTCATGGTCAATTTCGCCCAACGCTTCCATTAGTCGCTGATTGATTTTATCTTTATGATTTTGCAATAAAACAGGAAAAACCGTATGCAGTTGGTCGATTAAGTCTGTCATAAGAATCAATCGCTCTGCCAAATGTTGTCGCAAGGCTTCGCCCTCTCGCTTGCGGTCTTGTTTGAATTGCGACAACAATTTTTCAAAAGCCAATAGAAAATCATTTTGGAAATTTTCTTGATTGATTTCTTCACGCACAATCACATTCGGATAATGCAAAATATCCGCCATCGACAAAGGCGTTATTTGCGGATATTGAGCACAAATCTTCTGATTCACCGCCATCAATGCATGAAGCGTAGGTTCGTGAATATTCAATTCAGGCTGCCTTTGATGAGATGATTCAATCATCACTTTACATTCAATTTTCCCACGCGTTACGGTGTTGCTAATCGCCTGACGCATCAAAGGTTCAAGAAAACGAAAGTCTTCTGGCAAACGCATTTGAATATCCAAATAACGATGATTGACCGAACGCATTTCAAAACGAACGCAATACGACTGAATGGGCGTTGTTTGGGAAGCAAATCCCGTCATGCTGTATAACATAGGGCAAATCCTGTAAAATGAAACTTTTCTTTCAGGTTGCCTGTAAATGGCTATTTCAGGCAGCCTGAAACATTGTAAATCAAATTACATGAAAGCGTATTTAAAAATGAGCAAAACTTCCATCCGTCAAAACCGAAGTGCAGACGCTTTGCGTCCTATCAGCATCACACCTAATTTTTTATCTTCCCCCGAAGGCTCGGTGCTCATCGCTTGTGGCAATACCAAAGTCATTTGCACCGCTACGGTTGAAGAAAATATTCCTTCCTTTTTGCAAGGTAAAGGTCAAGGATGGATTACGGCAGAATATGGCATGTTGCCTCGCTCCACGCAAACACGCATGAAGCGTGAAGCCGCATCTGGCAAACAAACTGGCAGAACCGTTGAAATTCAACGACTCATCGGACGCTCCTTGCGTGCAGCTGTGGATTTGGAAAAATTAGGCGAACGCCAAATCATCATTGATTGCGATGTCATTCAAGCCGATGGTGGTACCAGAACCGCTTCGATTACAGGCGGTTTTGTGGCGTTGGCATTGGCGGTTAATCACTTAATCCACAAAGGTGTTTTGCAAGAAAATCCCATTCATACACAAATTGCCGCCGTGTCCGCAGGTGTTGTGCAAGGCGTTCCTTTATTGGATTTGAATTATATTGAAGATTCAGGTTGCGATAGTGATGTCAACATCGTTATGAACAGTCGCGGACAACTGGTTGAAATTCAAGGCACCGCCGAAGGAAACGCATTCAATCACAGCGAACTTTCGCAATTATTACAATTAGCAGAAAAAGGGATTCAATCATTATTTGAACATCAGAAAAAAGCATTAGAAACCACTTTGACCACTTTTTAGAATATGAAAACACCTATTTCCTATGCAGAAGTCGTTAAAACCATCGTTTTTGATGTGATTGAAACCGAGAATGATGGTCTCATTTATCGTTTGGAAATTCCCTAAACCAATAAGGGTTTTAAGGGTCAGTTATTCAGATTGGATACCTATTCGCTTCCCTGCTCTTTATTATCAGCCCACCGCTGATAAAAGTCTTTATGTATTGGACAATCATTCCCATTTTATTGATTTAGACGAAAAATGGTTTGATGATCCACAAAATTGCGTGGATGATGTCGCCCATTCACTGGCAGAAAAATTCAAAAAAGCATTTCCCATGCGGGAATAATCTTCAATCAACAGGCAGCCTGAAAACATTTCCCATGCAAGAATAATCTTCAATCAACAGGCAGCCTGAAAGCATTTCTCATGCAGGGATAATTTTGAATAAACAGGCAGGCTGAAAGCATTTCTCATGCTGGAATAATCTTCAATCAACAGGCACCCTGAAAGACATGGCAAGCAGTTTATGCTTTTTGTTATAATCAAAAACTTTGAAACATCATTGTTTAGTTAAGGTGATTTATGCGTTTGTTCCATTTTGCCCCTTGTTTTATGGCACTGATGCTGCTAAATGCCTGTGTCCCTACATCAGGTCCCAGTGCTCGTGTTTTGTTAAACATGGAAAAACCACAAGAAAATAATTATTCAACACAAAATAATCAAGCAAAAGCAGAAGTTATTGATGTGGACGATCGAATTGCATCAATACTGTCTACCAATACGGCAAACGAAAATCTATCTGATTTGAATGGCGTTCAATCAGCTGATATGGACAAAGTTTATGAAGGCGATGTGTTGGCTGTTACATTATGGGAAGCACCTCCTGCCGTACTATTTGGCGGTGCTATCAATTCCGTAGGTTCTGGAACCGCTCAAATGGTGAAATTGCCTGAACAGATGATTTCATCCAAAGGAACCATTTCTATTCCTTTTGTGGGTAATATCGTGGTTCGTGGCAAAACACCTGCACAAATTCAAAATATGATTGTTTCACGCCTGCATCGTAAAGCCAATCAACCACAAGCACTGGTCAATGTTACACAAAAAGTATCAGACAGCGTTACCGTTATCCGTGCAGGCAAAAGTTTGCGTATGCCTTTAACAGGACATCAAGAACGCGTTTTAGATGCCGTTGCGGCCATCGGTGGCGTTGAACGCGGCGTTCAGGATATTTCCGTACAAATCACTCGTGGCAAACAAGTCAAAACCATTGCATTAGAACGCATTACCGCTGATACCAATCAAAATATTTTGTTGCGTTCAGGCGATGTGATTTCCATGATGGCAACCCCTTTAACTTTCACTGCAATGGGGGCTGTGGGTGCCAATAAACGCATAGAATTTGCTGCTCGTGGCATGACATTAAGCGAAGCAATGGGGGCGATGGGCGGTTTGCAAGATCGCCGTGCCAATGCCAGCGGTTTGTTCTTATTGCGTTATCAACCCTTAAAATCTTTACCCAAAGAACGACAACAAACTTGGCTCAAACAAGGCGTGTTACCGCAATCCAATATCCCTGTCGTTTATCGAGTGGATTTGAAAAAACCACAATCATTATTTTGGACACAACGCATTCAGATGCAAGATAAAGATGTCGTTTATGTTGCCAACGCACCTGTGGCTGAATTCCAAAAATTCTTACAATTCATTTTCTCACCTATTTCTAATGGCGTGAGCGATATTCATAACATGTAAATGAGATTTGATTATGTCTGAACAAGTTACTAACACTTCTTCACCATCTTTCAGGCAGCCTGAAAAGAAAAGCACATCATCTTGGTTGAAAAGAAAACTCAAACATGACCGTTTATTTTTACTGTTTGTGGTTTTACCAACGATTATTTCCTTGATTTATTTTGGATTGATTGCATCTAATCAATACATGTCGCAATCGACTTTTGTCGTGCGTTCTGCCAAAAATCAAAACAGTGTAGACAATGGTTTAGGCGTTTTATTTCAAGGTTTAGGCGTTTCTCGTTCGCAAGATGATGCCTATGCAGTTCAATCCTATATTGGCTCTCGCTCCGCACTGAACGCCATTTCTCAATCTGTTCCTGTACGCTCCTATTACGAAAAAAATGGCGACTTATGGAGTCGTTTTAATGGTTTCAGGCTGCCTTTTTGGAATTCAGAAGAAGCGTTTTATCAATATTATTCAAAGCAAATGAATATTGCTTTGGATCCTGTATCAGGCATTTCCACATTGAGCGTTTGGTCATTCAAGCCAGAACAATCGCAACAAATCAACCAAGCCTTATTGGATAAAGCAGAACAGTTAGTCAATCAAATCAACGACCGTGCCCAAAAAGATACCATCGCTTATGCTATGGACAATCTTCGCACTGCCCAAGATATGGTGATTGATAGTTCAACCAAATTAAAACAATACCGCGTTTCTAACCGTGTTTTGGATTTAAAAGAACAATCAGGCGTACAAATGTCCTTATTGGCGAATTTACAAAGTGAATTGATTTCTGTACAAACTCAATTAGACCAAGTTAAGGCTCTAACACCCGAAAATCCACAAATTTCAGGCTTAAAAACGCGTGAAAAAAGTTTAAAACGCGAAATCGCACGCCAAATGGAATTGATGACAGGCGATGATAAATCCATCGCAGGACAAGCCGCCGAATATCAACAACTCATCTTGCAAAATACTTTGGCAGAAAAACAATTAGCAGCAGCCATTACCGCATTGGAAAGTGCCAAAGCAGAAGCAGGTCGTCAGCAGTTGTATTTAGAAGTATTGTCCACACCACATTTATCTGATTATGCACAACGCCCAACGCGTTTGTATCACATTTTGGCAACTTTCTTTATTGGCTTTCTGATTTACGGCATCCTGAAACTTATGATTGCCAGCATACGCGAGCATAGAAACTAATGAAATCATCCAACGAAACCACTTTTTGGGAGTCATTACGCATACAAAAGCGAGTATTGCACGCCCTTTTGTTGCGTGAGTTGATTACCCGCTATGGTCGTAAAAACATTGGTTTTTTGTGGCTATTTGTCGAGCCTATGATGGTTACATTATTCATGGTCTTGGCATGGAAAGAAATGCGTGCTTCCCAAGTTTCATCTTTAAACATCATTGCGTTTGTCATGACAGGCTATCCGTTATTGATGATGTGGCGTGGTGCTGTGGGACAGGCGATGTCCGCCATTAGTGCCAATCGAGCCCTACTCTACCATCGCAATGTTCGCGTTTTAGATAACATCAATGCACGCGTCTTATTGGAAGTTGCAGGGGGAACTATTGCCCAAGTTATGTTATTGCTTTTTCTTATTGCCCTAAAATTGATTGAGCCACCAGCAGATATTTTTTATATGATGATTGCATGGACGCTTATGGTATGGTTTGGTTTTGCATTAGGTTGGGCACTTTGCGTTTTAAATTATCATTATGAAGTTGTGGGCAAAGTGTGGCGTGCCACAGGTTTAATTATGTTGGGAGCTTCTGGGACTTTGTTTTTTGTCTATGCTTTACACCCCAAAATACAAAACATCCTTCTATGGTTTCCCATGATTCATGGTACCGAAATGTTCCGACACGGCTATTTTGGTGATTCTGTCATAACATTAGAAAATGTGTTTTATTTAGTGGTATGCAACTTGGTGTTAACATTCGCAGGTTTATTGATGGTGCGTGATTTAAGCAAAAGGATTGAATTGTAATGATTGCTTTGGAACATGTGCACAAACATTACTATAACCGAGAAGGTAAAAAAACCATTTTAAATGATGTTTCTTTTACCTTAAAAAAAGGCGAAAAATTAGGTATTTTAGGTCGCAATGGTTCTGGCAAATCGACTTTAATCCGTCTTTTAAGTGGTGTGGAATCACCTTCATCAGGGAAAATCACACGCACCATGAGTCTTTCTTGGCCGTTGGCATTTAGTGGTGCTTTTCAAAGCAGTTTGACAGGCATTGATAACTTGC
Source organism: Neisseriaceae bacterium (assembly GCA_017645365.1). Taxonomy (GTDB): domain Bacteria; phylum Pseudomonadota; class Gammaproteobacteria; order Burkholderiales; family Neisseriaceae; genus RGIG9985. The sequence continues at coordinate 4,991 of JAGCOT010000062.1, read as the reverse complement.
ATTTTATTTGTCGTATTTATAATGTCGATATTAAACGAGCTTTGGCTTTTACCGAAGAGTTTACAGAATTAGGTCCTTATCTTTACGAACCTGTAAAGCGTTATTCATCAGGTATGCGAGCCCGTTTAGCATTTGCTTTATCCTTATCGGTGGAGTTTGATTGCTATTTGATTGACGAAGTGATTGCCGTAGGTGATGCACGATTTAATGAGCGTTGTCGCTATGAACTCTTTGAACAACGCAAAGACCGCTCCATTATTTTAGTTTCTCACAACCAGAATTCCATTAAACAATATTGTGATCAAGCAAAAGTATTGGATGAGGGCACTTTACATTCTTTCGATAGCATCGATGAAGCTTTTGCTTATTATAAAAATTCTTAAAATCATACAACAGGCAGCCTGAAATCATTATTAACAATGAACTTGCACGAAATTTACGACAACGCACAACGCAATCACGCAGACCCTTTATACGATGCACAAAAACGCACTACTCTGCCCCAGTTACTGGTGCAATATTGGCAATGGAAAGCGTTATCAGAAAGCTTACACCGTCTGCTTCCTGCTAATTTAGCCCAACATTGTTCCGTTGCGTGTATTGAAAATAAAACCCTGATGATTTCTGCGGATAATCCAGTAGTGGCCAATCGCTTGCGAATGATTTTGCCATCCATATTACCACGCTGGAAAGACAAACCAGAAAGTGTGCAAAAAGTAGAAATCAAAACCAGACATAAGGAATAGCCCATTGAAGCAATCATGCATTGCTTTTGATAGAATATATCTTTTTTAGCCAAACGGAGTTTTCAGGATATGACTGCTCAAATAATTGACGGGAAAGCTGTTTCCATTCAATGTTTAGAACGCATCGCCCAAGAAGTGGCAAAACGCAAAGAAAATCATCAACGAGTGCCTGGTTTGGCGGTTATTTTGATTGGCGACAATCCTGCCAGTCAAGTATATGTCCGCAATAAGAAAAACGCTTGCGAAAAAGTTGGTTTTTACTCTCTTTCCATCGAAAAACCTGCTTCATTTACAGAAGATGAGTTACTCACCTTAATTGACGAACTGAATGAAAATCCTGAAATTGACGGTATTTTGGTTCAACTGCCCTTGCCTGACCATATTGATGGACAAAAAGTCATTGAACGCATTCGTCCAGATAAAGATGTTGATGGCTTTCATCCATATAACATCGGTCGATTGGCAGTAAAAATGCCACTGATGCGTCCTTGCACACCCAAAGGGGTGATGACCATGCTCGATGCGTATGGTATTGATATTAAAGGGAAAAATGTAACCATTATTGGGCAATCCAATATTGTTGGTCGTCCGCAAGCATTGGAAATGCTGATGAAGCGTGCCACAGTAACCATTTGCCATACTGCCACTCGTGATTTAGCAGAAGAAGTTTCTCGTGCAGATATTGTCGTGGCAGCAGTAGGGCGTCCTGCTTGTATTCAGGGGGCATGGATTAAACCTGGTGCTGTGGTGATTGATGTAGGCATCAATCGTTTAGAAAACGGTTGTTTATGCGGTGATGTGGATTTTGAAACCGCCAAAGAGCGTGCCTCATACATCACTCCTGTACCAGGCGGTGTTGGTCCAATGACGATCGCATCATTATTGGAAAACACATTAGAAGCCGCACAATTACACGATAAAACATCTAATTAAGCCTTCAATCCATCAGGCAATGAACTGGAAAAACATATGGAATACACATTACCCATCGAAAACAAAGAATTACAAACCCTTTTGCCACACCGCTATCCGTTTTTGCTGATTGATCGTGTGTTGGAATTTGAATCGTTCAAACGCTTAAAAGCGATTAAAAATATCTCGTATAACGAACCGCAATTTCAGGGGCATTTTCCTGATTTTCCTGTGATGCCTGGCGTGTTGGTGATTGAAGCATTGGCACAGGCGGCAGGTACGCTGTCGATTTTAAGTTTGGGCGGACGCGATGAGCGAGAATTGTATTTCTTTGTGGGCATAGATAAAGCCCGTTTCAAACGCCAAGTTGTGCCTGGCGACCAGTTGGTGTTGGAAGTGGAACTTTTGGCAGATAAACGCGGTATCGGCAAATTCAAAGCGGTTGCCACAGTAGATGGCGAAATCGCCGCCGAAGCAGAAATTATGTGTGCCAAACGGCAGGTGAAATAAGTTTTAACTTCGTTTCAGGCAGCCTGAAAGGTTTTGCCTTTCGCCTAACTTTGTTTCAGGCAGCCTGAAAAATATTAGAAAGACATAACACTATGACAAACATTCACCCCACAGCGATTATTCACCCGAAAGCCGAAATTGACGATAGCGTATCAGTTGGTGCTTACACGGTTATTGGCGAGCATGTCAAAATTGGCAAAGGCACGGTTATCAAAGAACACGCCGTGATTGAAGGGCATACTGAAATTGGCGAAAACAACACCATTTTTCAGTTTGCGTCTTTGGGAGCGATACCGCAGGACAAGAAGTATCAAGGCGAGCCGACTCGTTTGATTATCGGCAATGGCAACACCATTCGCGAATTTACCACATTCAATCTTGGCACGGTTACGGGTATAGGTGAAACGCGTGTGGGCGATGATAACTGGATTATGGCGTATTGCCATTTGGCTCACGATTGCGTAGTTGGCAGCCACACCATTTTTGCGAACAATGCGTCTTTGGCAGGGCATGTAACCATTGGCGATTATGCCGTTTTGGGCGGTTATACGCTTGTTTTTCAGTTTTGTCATATCGGCAATTATGCGATGACTGCCTTTGCCGCAGGCGTGCATAAGGATATTCCGCCTTATTTTATGGCAGCGGGCTATCGAGCCGAACCTGCTGGCTTAAATAAAGAAGGTATGCGACGCAACGGCTTTACGCCCGAACAAATTAAAAATGTGGAGCGAGTGTATAAGTTATTGTATCGTCAAGGTTTATCGTTTGAAGACGCAAAACAGCAAATTTTATCGGATGCACAAAATGCGGACGAATTAAAAATATTTGTGCCGTTTTTTGAACAATCGACGAGAGGAATTATTCGTTGAATAAATGGTTGATTTTATGTTTGCTACCATTGCTGGTGGGGATTTCAGGGTGCCAAACAACGCACGATACAACACAGAATTGTTCCACGCCCTATTGTACAGTTCATCATCATGGTGTTGACTATACCATTCGGCAAGAATTGGTAGGAACGGAAATATTGACTTTAATACTTAACACAGAATCCATGAACAGCAAAGACAGGCAATTTTGGTTGATGGTTTATCCTGCTTTGTCTGACGAACAAAAGCAACGATTGTTCAATATTCTTGATAACGAACGCAAACAATTACAAGAACTTGAAGAATTCTACCGCATGAAAAAAGCAATATTAGAATTAGATTAAATTTCAGGCTGCCTATTCAACAGGCAGCCTGAAAACTATTTTAGATTCCTTTTTCGCTTTCAATCATTTATCGCATCAATGACGATATTTGACTATCTTAATGGACGAATGCCTACCGCATCACGAATTTGTTGCAAGCGTTCTTGGGCCTCTTTACGGGCTTTTTGAGCCCCTGCTTGCAAAATATCCTCAATTTGTTGTGGTTTGGCAGTCAGTTCAGCAAATTTTTCACGACCCTCTGCCAATTCTCGATTGATTTTAGCAAACACGATTTTTTTGGCTTCGCCCCAAGCAATGCCATCTTTATACGCCTGTGCCATAGTCGCTACTTCTTCTGGATTAGCAAAGGCTTTATAAATTTCAAACAGCGTACTGTCTTCAGTATCTTTGGGCTCGCCTGGTTCTTTCATATTGGTGATGATTTTATTGACAGATTTTTGCAGTTTTTTCTCGCTCTCAAACAATGGAATGGTATTACCATAACTTTTAGACATTTTACGACCGTCCAACCCCAAAAGCACTGCATCATCACTCACAACAGCAGAAGGCAGCCTGAAAAGTTCTTTTTGAAAACGATGATTAAAGCGTTGTGCAATATCGCGAGTCATTTCCAAATGCTGAATTTGATCGCGTCCCACAGGCACTAAATCAGCGTTAAAAATCAGAATATCCGCCGACATCAAAATGGGATAACAATACAAGCCCATTTCAATACCGTGATCGGGGTCTTCTTCATTGCGTTCAGCATTATCTTGCACGGCTGCTTTGTACGCATGAGCACGATTCATCAGACCTTTCGCACATACACAAGACAAAATCCAATTCAATTCTAAAATTTCAGGAATATCAGATTGACGATAAAAAGTTACTTTTTCATAATCCAAACCACAAGCCAGCCAAGTGGCAGCAACTGCCAAAGTGGATTGATGAATTTGCTCTGGGTCATGACATTTGATAATGCCGTGATAATTAGCAAGAAACAAATACGCTTCATTTTCAGGATTTTGTGAAGCAATAATCGCAGGACGAATTGCCCCAACATAATTGCCTAAATGTGGCGTTCCAGTAGTAGTAACGCCTGTTAGCACTCGCTTTGATGACATAAAATTTCCTTGAAATATGGGCAAAATTTTAATAGGCTTTGCCACTGTTAAAAAAATTTCCGTGCGATTATACTTTAATCAACTCTATTTCAGGCTGAAACTATTACAAAGCCTAAAATGAATATTCATGCTGCCTGTTATTTACCTCGCGGTATTACCACTTTCCATAGAAAAAATGCCACCTATGCGAATATATTTCTATAAAAACGGACGACTTCTCGTCCGTTTTTTTGCTCGTCACCTTAAATCAAGTTTTGCTGATGCATTTGCTGCATAATGCTGTCCATAATAGACGCATCGGAGGCAACATCGGCGTAGTTGTAGTTTTGATAAATTTTTGCAGCAGATTCGAGTTCTTTAAAAGTTAATTCTGAACCGTCTTTAAACTCAATGCTTTCAATACGATGCAAAATTTTACCTTGTTGCTCAATCACAACTTTACTGTCTGAATTGTCTAATAATTGCAACATTAAATCTTTACCCTGCCATGAAATAAATAAATCGCTG
>JAGCOT010000061.1 GCA_017645365.1 Neisseriaceae bacterium | reverse complement strand
TTCTGTTTTCCATTCTTTTTGGTGCGTTTAGAGCCGCAAAAAAAGCATTTTTTGTGTTCAAAGTATTTGACCTTCCTAAAAAGCAATAATGATAAGGTGTTCAGCGTTTTTTAGCACCTTTTTTGTTACTTATGCCCAAAACTTGATTTAAGGTAACGAGCAAAAAAACGGACGATACAGTCGTCCGTTTTTTATTTGAGTGGCATAAAAAAACTTTCAGGTTGCCTGTTTTATTCCACAATATTCAATGGTAAGCCTGTGATGCTGTCTTTTTGCGGGTTTTCGCCATTGATTTCTTGATTCAGCATTCGTACTGCCGCTTCGCATACGGCAGGGGCAATCATAAAGCCGTGTCGGAATAATCCGTTAATGGACATTACTTTTTTCTGGCGATGAAGACGAATTTCTGGGTCATGATGGTTTAAAGTAGGTCGCAGTTGGGTTAAAAATTCCAAAATGCGTGCCTCACCAAAAGCAGGGTGCAATGCGTAAAGAGAACTCATCAACTCCAAAGAAGAACGCACGGAAACTTCGGAATTGTCCTCGCTTTCAATCTGCGTTGCCCCAATCACAAAAATATGATTTTCTTTCGGTGCGATGTATAAAGGATAACGAGGGTGCAATAAGCGTACTGGTCGATTTAAGGTGATTTCAGGGGCAAAAACCCTTGCCACTTCACCGCGAATGCCACGCAGTTGCGATTTTTGTGTTTGATTCCAATCCTGCTTTGCACCAAAACCACGACAATCAATCACCCAAGCGTCTTTGCCAATAAGACTTTCCAAGTTTGGCGAACTTTGCCAATGACAGTCAACGCCAGCGGCTTCTAATCCTGATGCCAAAGCATTTAAGGTTTGACGATTGTCCAACTGCCCCTCTGTTGGTAAATAAAAACCATGTGCAAAGCGATTGGTCAGTTGTGGCTCATTTTGGTTGATGTCGTCTTGATTCCAGTTAATCCATGTTTCTTTCCCTTGATGCCCGTGTCGTAAATATTGGGCAAATCGTGTCGATAAATCTTTGTCTTGTGGATGCCATACAATCAGGCTGCCTGAAAACTGCATCATCACTTTCTCAGGGAGCGTGGGAATGATGTTTTTCCAAATATCAATACTCTGATAACCCAAAGACAACACTTGCGGTGTGGCATCTACGGCTTCTGCCATAGGGGCTAACATTGCTGCCGCTACAAATGCAGCAGATTCTTCACCCGCACGCGTGGCTTTATCGTGCAACGAAACTGAAAAACCTTGCCTTGCAAGCATCAAAGCGGTTAATCTTCCTGATAAACCGCCGCCAAGTATGGTGATATTGGATTTCATGATGATTCCTTAAAATACAATCAATAACCACGAGCGTGTTGTCGGTTCTCGTAATCAATACGCAAAACCATAATAATGGCAATCACGCTCATCATCAGCGATGAACCGCCGTAAGAAATAAATGGCAATGTCAGCCCTTTGGTGGGCAACTGCCCAATGTTCACCCCAATGTGAATGAACGATTGAAACGCAAACCACAAAGCAATGCCTTTGGCACAGTATGAGGAATAATACGCTTTATTAACATACGCTTGCTGGGCAATGGAAAAAATTCGCCAAATTAACCAAGCAAATGCCAGAATCAAGGCAATTACCCCCAACGCTCCCCATTCTTCTGCAATGAGAGAAAGAATGTAATCGGTGTGAATTTCGCTTAAATAATAGCGTTCCCAGCCGTTGCCTAAACCTTGCCCTGTCCAACTGCCTAAAAACAGAGAACCCAAAGCGTGCCCTAATTGATAGTTAGTGCCCAACATATCTTGCGTGGGATTCATAAACGCCATTAAACGATCCCAACGCCAAGGCGTAAAAAAGATAATGGCAAAAATACCCGCAACTCCACCCAACACAATAATGGCAATCAGCATTTTAGGAATTCCTGCCAAGAATAAAATAAAAAATGTCAAAACGCCTAAAATCACAAAAGAGCCTAAATCTTGGGACAGCATAATCAAACCCATGCCGCCACCAATCGGAATGGCTATCCACCACAGTTTTTTCCAATCGGTTAATTCGTCTTCATGTCTCATTAAGTAGGACGATAAATATAAAATCACCGCAAATTTGAGTGTTTCTGCTGGTTGAAGATTAAAAAAACCTAAATTCAACCATCGTCTTGCACCGTTAATTTCTCGACCAAATACCAAAAGGAATGCCACCAGTATCAGCGAAATTAAAAAAATGTATTTTGTCCAGCGTTCCCATAGTTCCATTGGAATGCGAAAAGCCAAACTGCCTACCAATAATGCTAAACCTGCATATAAACTGTAATTTTTCAAAAAATAGTATGGATTTCCCGCTGCTTGCGACACGCCCACCACTGTGGCGGAATACACCATCAAAATTCCAAAAGCCATCAGGGTAAGCATCATCCACAGTAAAGGGAAATCCAAGGCATCGCCCAATAATTTATTGTGGCGATCTACTACTTTGGTTACCGAAACCAAATTAATGTTTGGCAATTTGATATTAGCCCGTAACTCATTTCGAGAAGTGTTTCGTGTTGTTCGTGTTTTTGTTCGAGTGGGGATTTTTTTTCTCATGATGCTAACTCTTGGAAACTTTGTATAAAGACTTCTGAACGATGTGCGTAATCACGGAACATATCCATACTTGCACAAGCAGGACTTAACAATACCCAATCGCCTGATGAGGCAGCCTGAAAAGCCTTTTGCGTAGCTTCTTCTAAACTTTCGCACACAGTGGTTGGTAAACAGGCAGCCTGAAAAGCTTGTTGAATTTTGTCCGCATCTTGCCCAATCAGAAGAGTGTGTTTGACTTTACCCACAGCTGCGGCTGCTAATGGTGCAAAATCTTGCCCTTTTCCTAAACCGCCTGCAATCAATACCACAGGAGCATCAGCCCCTGCCAAAGCCGCAGCGGTTGCACCGACATTGGTACCTTTGGAATCATCAATAAAAATCACACCTTGATGTTCGCCAATTTTTTCTACGCGATGAGGGAGCCCTTTAAATTGAGGCAAGGCAGATAATAAATCTGAACGCGACAAACCAATGCTTTCACACAAAGCCAAAGCCGCCAAGATATTAGTGGCGTTGTGCATTCCTGTTAGAGGCAAATCTTTCAGGCTGCCTAAAACATTATCGCCATGCATTAAACACCCATTGGCTTGGTCAATGTAATAACCATCACAAGGCGATTGTGAAAATAATTGTGTATCGCAAGAAGAACGCGTCATTGCACGACACAAAACATCATCGGCATTTAAAACCTGCGTTCTTACGCCGTGAAAAATTGAAGATTTCACCTGTGCATAATGCAATAAATCATGATAACGGTCTAAATGGTCTTCGGAAATATTCAAACAAACCGCTGCATCGGCAGATAATTGGGATACGGTTTCTAATTGAAAACTGGATAATTCCAACACCCAAACATCGGCAGGCTCGCCGTTGCGTTGTCGATAAGCGTCTAATACTGGTAAGCCAATATTCCCAGCTACAATGGTATCCAATCCGCAGGAACGGCATAAAAATCCAGTCAGTTCAGTAACCGTAGATTTACCATTGCTGCCTGTAATCGCAATAATTTTGTCGCGGCGACCATGAATCAGATGACACAAAATTTCAACATCGCCCATCACTTTTCCACCGCGTGCAATGAATGCTTGCAATTCAGGTAGAAAAGCAGAAATTCCAGGACTAATGGCAGCAATGGTGAAATCATCGTGTTGTAAAGCGTTTTTCAGACTGTCTGAATAAAAAGAAATGGTGGGAAATTTTTGTGCCAGTTCACTGCGTTTTTCATCAGAAAGTTGATGATTGAAACCTGCAACAAACGCTCCTTCTTCTTGCAAAAACTGCAACATTGAAAGCCCCGTTTTGCCCAAGCCAATCACCAAAATTTTTTGATTATTCCAATTCATGATTTATGCTCTTGTATGAACAATTTCAGGCACCCTGAACATAGGCAGCCTGAAAGTAGATTATTTGATAACGATACTTGCCATTATACTTTTCTTACCATCTTTTTGCTTGATTCTGGCAATATCCGATTAAAGCCATCTGCAAAACTGCTCAATGTGCGATGAGTTCAAAGTTGTAGTAACTTAAAAGTTTTGAGCAACGCACAGCGAATAAATAAAGCACAAATGCCAGTTTTGCAGAGATTTCTGAAAAGAGGGAGGCAGATTGTTCTCTGTATGCCGTATCCAACAGGCAGCCTGAAATAATGATTTTCCAAAATTTATTGAAATTCCCGCAAAAACCTTGTTCAGGCTGCCTGAAACGATTGAAAATGCTCTATTCGTGCAGAGGGAATGCCCATCTTAACCATTTCAAAAGCAATTAAGATGGTTATACCTGCCGTTGTTCCCCTCTTTAAAAACGATGGTTAATTTTGCAAGCGTTACAAATTTGAAATTCAGACTAAATCAGACTAAAACTGATGGGATACGCAATTTAAATTCAGATTTATTAGGTGTTTTAAGTACTTGTCTTTTAAAAAGATTGACGATATAATGAGCGACTTGCCTTAAATTTAAGGCAGGTTTATTTTTGGTAGGCAGTCAATCGTAACTGCCGTAATTTATAAGGAAAAATCATGGCTTTAGGTCTTGTTGGGCGTAAAGTTGGCATGACTCGAATCTTTAACGACGAAGGTAAATCCGTTGCCGTTACAGTTTTAGACATGTCGGCTAATCGCGTTACACAACTCAAATCCAAAGATACCGATGGCTACACAGCTGTGCAGGTTACCTTTGGTCAGAAAAAAGCAAATCGCTTGAATAAAGCACAAGCAGGGCATTTTGCAAAAGCAGGTGTTGAAGCTGGTCGTGCTTTGGCTGAATTTGTGATTTCTGAAGAAGAACTTGCAAATTTGCAAGTAGGCGGTTCGCTTGAAGTTTCCATGTTTGAAGCAGGTCAGTTGGTTGATATTACTGGTACAACCAAAGGTAAAGGCTTTGCTGGTAACATCAAACGACATCATTTTGGTTCTCAAAGAGCATCTCACGGTAACTCCGTTTCTCACCAAGCACCTGGTTCTATTGGTCAATGTCAAGACCCTGGTCGCGTTTTCAAAGGTAAACGCATGGCGGGTCATTTAGGTTGCACCAAAGCAACGATTCAGCGTCTTGAAGTGGTTCGTGTTGATGCAGAGCGTCAATTACTGTTAATTAAAGGTGCTGTTCCAGGTGCCATTAACAGCGATGTAACCGTTCGTCCCAGTGTTAAAGTTCGTGCGAAGGCAGGTGCATAATGGAATTAAAAATTATTGATGCCGCAGGGCAAGTTTCAGGCAGCCTGAATGCTTCTGACGCATTATTTGCACGCGAATATAATGAAACATTGGTTCATCAGTTGGTTACAGCTTATTTGGCTAATGCACGCAGTGCTAATCGTGCTCAAAAAACGCGTTCAGAAGTTCGTCATTCCACCAAAAAACCATGGCGTCAAAAAGGCACAGGTCGTGCCCGTGCTGGTATGAGTTCATCTCCTTTGTGGCGTGGTGGTGGTCGTGTTTTCCCAAATAAACCAGATGAAAACTTCACGCAAAAAGTCAATCGCAAAATGTATCGTGCTGGTATGGCAACCATTTTGTCGCAGTTGGTGCGTGATGAGCGTTTATTTGTAGTGGAAGACTTAACCGCAGAAACTCCAAAAACCAAAGAGTTTGCCAACAAAGTCAAACAAATGGGTTTGGAAGAAGTGTTGTTCTTGACAAAAGAACTGAACGAAAATGTATTCTTGTCCAGCCGTAACTTGAACAAAGTATTGGTATTGGAAGCACAAGAAATCGATCCATACAGTTTATTGCGTTTCAAAAAAATCGTGTTGACGCGTGAAGCTGTTGCTTGTTTAGAGGAGCTGTGGGTATGAATCAAGAACGATTGATGCAAATCATTCAGGGGCCCGTTGTCTCCGAGAAAAGCAATCGATTAACCGAAAAATACAACCAAATTGTATTGAAAGTGTTGCCGAATGCTACCAAAACCGAGATTAAAGCGGCTGTTGAATTGTTGTTAGAAGTTAAAGTTGCTTCTGTGCGTACGGTTTTATTAAAAGGCAAACAAAAACGCTTTGGGCGTTTTGTGGGTCGCCGTAGTGATGTTAAGAAAGCGTATGTGAGTTTGGCTGAAGGTCAAAATCTTGACTTGGAAGCAGCCGCCACTAAAACCGCAGAATAAGGATAGGAAAAAATGGCTATTGTAAAAATGAAGCCCACTTCTGCTGGTCGTCGTGGCATGGTTCGCGTCGTCACAGAAGGCTTGCATAAAGGTGCTCCATACGCACCATTGTTGGAAAAACAAAATTCAATTGCAGGTCGCAATCATAGCGGTCATATCACCACTCGCCATAAAGGTGGTGGTCATAAACATCATTATCGTATTGTTGATTTCAAACGCAACGATAAAGATGGCATTCCTGCAAAAGTAGAACGCATTGAATACGATCCCAACCGCACAGCATTTATCGCATTGTTATGCTATGCCGATGGTGAGCGTCGTTACATCATTGCACCTCGTGGTATTAAAGCAGGTGATGTTGTTGTTTCAGGTTCCGAAGCAGCTATTAAAGTAGGCAACACCTTGCCTATTCGCAATATTCCTGTTGGTACAACCATTCATTGCATCGAAATGAAACCAGGTCGTGGAGCTCAAATTGCTCGTTCAGCGGGCACATCTGCATTGCTTTTAGCGCGTGAAGGTGCTTATGCACAGTTGCGTCTGCGTTCGGGCGAAATCCGCAAAATTCATGTGGATTGCCGTGCAACCATTGGTGAAGTTGGCAATGAAGAACAAAGCTTAACCAAAATTGGTAAGGCTGGGGCAAAACGCTGGTTGGGTATTCGTCCTACGGTGCGTGGTGTTGTCATGAATCCTGTTGATCACCCACATGGTGGTGGTGAGGGTCGTACAGGTGAGGCTCGCGAACCTGTGAGTCCATGGGGCACACCAACCAAAGGCTATCGTACTCGTCGTAACAAACGCACGGATAATATGATTGTTCGTCGTCGTTATTCTAAATAAAGGATAATTCAATGGCACGTTCTCTGAAAAAAGGACCCTATGTGGATCTGCACTTATTGAAAAAGGTAGATGCCGCTCGTGCAAGTAACGACAAGCGTCCAATCAAAACTTGGTCTCGTCGTTCTACCATTCTTCCTGATTTTATTGGCTTAACCATTGCTGTTCATAACGGTCGCACGCATGTGCCTGTTTATATCAGCGACAATATGGTGGGACATAAATTAGGAGAGTTCTCATTAACCCGTACCTTCAAAGGCCACTTGGCTGATAAAAAGGCTAAATAAAGGGGAGTCATATGAGAGTAAATGCACAACATAAAAATGCTCGTATTTCGGCACAAAAAGCTCGTTTGGTGGCTGATCTGATTCGTGGCAAAGATATTGAAACTGCTTTGAACATCTTAACTTTCTGCCCTAAAAAAGCAGCAGGTTTGATGAAAAAAGTTTTGGAATCTGCAATTGCGAATGCAGAACACAACGAAGGTGCTGATATTGATGAGTTGAAAGTGGTTACCGTTTATGTGGACAAAGCAGGCAGCCTGAAACGCTTTCAGGCAAGAGCTAAAGGTCGTGGTAATCGTATTGAAAAACAAACTTGTCACATCAATGTGACAGTCGGAAATTAAAGGAAATACTCATGGGACAAAAGATTAACCCTACAGGATTTCGCCTTGCTGTCAATAAAAACTGGTCGTCAAAATGGTATGCCAAAAGTGCAGAATTTCCGACAGTATTGAAACAAGATATTGATGTTCGCGAATACCTGAAAAAACGCTTGGCAGGTGCTTCGGTTGGTAAAGTTGTGATTGAGCGTCCTGCAAAAAGTGCTCGCATCACTATTTTTACTGCTCGTCCTGGTGTTGTTATTGGTAAAAAAGGCGAAGATATTGAAATATTAAAACGCGATTTGCAAAAATTGATGGGCGTACCAGTCCATGTCAACATTGAAGAAATTCGCAAACCTGAATTAGATGCACAGTTGATTGCGGACAATGTGGCACAACAGTTAGAAAAACGCGTTCAATTCCGCCGTGCGATGAAACGCTCTATGCAAAATGCAATGCGTTTGGGTGCAAAAGGCATCAAAATCATGTCTTCTGGTCGTTTAAATGGTGCTGATATTGCACGCGGTGAATGGTATCGAGAAGGTCGTGTTCCTTTACACACCTTGCGTGCTGATGTCGATTATGCTACCAGTGAGGCTTTAACCACTTATGGCATTATTGGTATTAAAGTTTGGGTTTACAAAGGTGAAGTGGCACCAGGTGCCGCAGCTTCTGTAACACAAGAGACCGAGAAGAAATCAAGAAAAGGAGGTCGTCATGCTGCAGCCTAAACGCATGAAATACCGTAAATTGCACAAAGGTCGTAACACTGGTGTGGCAACTCGCGGTAATCAAGTTAGTTTTGGTGATTTTGGTTTGAAAGCGGTAACTCGTGGTCGTTTGACCGCACGCCAAATCGAGGCGGCTCGTCGTGCGATGACACGCCACATTAAACGCGGTGGTCGTATTTGGATTCGCGTATTCCCAGACAAACCCATTACCAACAAACCTTTGGAAGTTCGTATGGGTGGCGGGAAAGGCTCTCCTGAATACTATGTTGCAGAGATTCAACCCGGCAAAATGTTGTATGAGATGGATGGTGTTAATGAAAACTTGGCACGCGAAGCATTTGCATTGGCAGCTGCTAAATTGCCTATTTCAACAACATTTGTTACAAGACAGGTAGGTCAATAATGAAAGCACAAGATTTACGAGCAAAATCGCAAGATGAACTCAAAGCAGAATTATTGAATTTGAGTAAAGCGCGTTTCGGTTTGAAAATGCAAGCAGCCACTGGGCAGTTGTCTAACACTAGCGAAATGAAAAAAGTTCGCCGTGATATTGCTCGCATTAAAACCGTATTAAGTGAAAAGGAACAAGCATGAGCGAAAAAAGAGTCCGCACTTTAACAGGTCGTGTTGTCAGCGACAAAATGGACAAAACCGTAGTTGTGCTGGTTGAACGCCGAATCAAACACGCTTTGTATGGCAAAGTGATTCGCTTGTCCAATAAATTTCATGCACATGATGAAAACAATGAATACGGAGTTGGGGATATTGTTGAAATTTCTGAATCTCGTCCATTGTCTAAAACCAAATCATGGGTAGTCAGCGGCTTGGTAGAAAAAGCCCGCGTGGTTTAACCTTTTGATTGAGCAAAAAACGCATTATTTTTAATAATGCGTTTTTTTATTTGCCGAATAAAAACTGGCAAAGAAACATTTGCAAAACTGGTGGGTATTAAAATGGCTTCAAAGTTTGCAGTAGCCCATAACAAGGTTTGTTTCACGCAGTGAAATCTTTTATTCTCAAAGCGAATAAAAGGAGATGCCAAAGTCATCAAACCGAAGTTTCTGTAAACGAAGTGATGCTAAAACAGGGTTGATTTTAGCCGTTAAACAAAAATTATTGATTGACAAATCAAATCATATAGATGACGAAGTCATCAACGCGAAGTTTATGCGAAGCTAAAATTTTGTTATGTTTTCATTTGCTGTGCCACTACAACTTTTGAACTCATCTCATTTACCAGTTTTGCAGAAGTTTCTTTCAGGTTGCCTTGATTCATAATAATTGATTTCAGCGATACAAGTGATTTTGTTGCAATATAACAACAAAATCACTCATCAATAGCATGCCAATTACCACCTTCTTATGATTGTAAATTTATTTAAAAAACAATAACTTAATCTGCAAATACAATTCAATCTCATTTTTCAGGCAGCCTGAAAAAATCTTACTAAAATCGTGATTTTCCAATACAGATATGCGTTTGGTGATATTTTACCGTTTGTCTGTGAAGATTATTATTTATCACAAAAAATTTTACATTGAGTCGCAAGTTGGTATAAAGAGACATCATGAGCGTGTTATGTAGCATGGGATACACGAAATTTTATTTTAGAAACTCTTCTTTCGATCGCAAGGAGTTCAAATTATGAACAGAATGAAACAATTTCAACTGACCGCATTAGCATGTGCGTTGATGTCTATTTCAGCACCTGCTTTTGCGGAAACTGAATCACCGTTTTCTCTTCCGTTGTACTTAACAGGTGATACAACTGAAAGCAATATTCAAACCATCAACACCACCAAAACACAACAATACGAAAAAGTTACCACCAAAGGAGGGACGGTTACCACCTCTGGTGCTATCTTGCCCAATATTTTGCTGTACTTTGATGATTCGGGGTCTATGGCTGATAATATTGATCCGCGCACGGGAAGAAAAATGCCTGGGCGTATTGGTTATATGACTACATTAAAGAAAGCTTTAAATGAATCTTTAAATGCTGATTTTACGGATAAATCTGGTACAACCCGTAAAATCATCGACCGTGCTAACTGGGGTTTATCTTGGATGAATCACCATGGTGGTAATGGAATGATGTGGGGACTTCCAGTTATAGGTACTGCGACTGGGGGAAAGAATAAGGCTGTTGTTATTCCAGATATTACTCCAGTAGGCATTGGAGGCACGAATAAAATTGAATTATTGGATGCCATTAATTCTGCAACATCCAACGGTGGTACCCCTTTTGGCGGTAGTTATATGTGGGCGGTTGCGGATTTGTATCCACATATTCGTTATCGTTGTCAGAAAAACTATGTAATTGCACTAACTGATGGGGCTGCAAACGGTGGTGTTGTGGATGCTGCTCGTTTAAATGCATCAGAACCATGGAAAACTATCGGTTCAAAAGGATATAGCCCCGCACTTACTGATTATTATGAAATGTTTGTTGGTGATGGTTATTCTGTTTTAGGTCCTTTGTTAGCAGGGAAAGACTTAAAAACGGATGCCAAACATGGTAAAGATGTCGCAGGTCAATCTTGGGATGATCCAATGTTTCCCAGTCAAACCATTGATACATTTACCATTGGTATTGGTCTCGATGCACTGACACAGAGTAGGTTAGATAAATTAGCAACACCTTTGACAGACAAAAGTGGTAACAAATTAAAAACTGCATACCAGTTAACTGATGGTGATATGAGTGGTCATGAAAAATTAAAAGATGCGTTCTCGTCTATTTTTTCTATCATCGCCAATGCAAGTTCTTCCAAAGACACAACACCATCTATCGATGTTACACCAGGTACTGTGGTAGCAAGTCCTGTATCCGTTCCTGGTAAATCTACAGCTTCTTCGGCAATTACTGTGGATTCGTACACCGTTGCTTCTCCTGCTTTAACTTCTGGCACAGGGACAGAGCAAGAAATGCCTACCGATGTGGCAGCCATTTTGGTAGATAAAAATATGCGTTCTTCTCGCATTTTCTTCGATAAACGCAAGGCTGATGGTTCAATTGATACTTCTATTAAAAATGAAGATCGTCCAACTGCTTTGATGACAGGGGCCAAATACTATGTCAGCAAAAATGGCAAGATGGAAGAAGTGAGTGCTTATGTTAAAGACAATGCTTATTACGATATTACAAGTTCTGATGCCAATGAGTACAAACCAGGTTTGTTTAACTGGCTGACTCGCAAAAGCGTGGACTACACCAAATACAGCACAGCAGATTATCGTACCGAAAGAGGTCAAATGGGGGACATTTTGGAGGCCGATATTTTGGCTTTGGGTAAACCGGTTGGAGCAACCAAAAAGCCAGATGGTACAGTAACTGGTGGTGGTAAAGAATTGGTGATGACTGCTGCTAATGACGGTACGGTTTATATTTTCCGCCGTGATAGCAAGGCAACAGAAAAATATCCTTATTCATTGTTGTATGGCTATATGCCTGTGGATATGACTCGTTCCGAAGTTGGTGATTCCTTGTCCAAACACTACAAAAAAATTGCCAGAGAAGATTATGCAACGACTTCTGATAATCCACATATTTTTATGTTGTCTGGTGGTTTGAACGCACAACAATTAGAGCAAGTAGATTCAGATGGCAAAAAATATTTAGGTCGTGCATATTTGGTTGGTAATGCAGGTCGTGGAGCGCGTGGCGTTTATGGCTTGGATTTGGCTGACAATATGGGGAATGTGTATGGCTATGGTAAATCCTTATTTACCAACATTGATGCGGCAACACCTGGTTTTGAAGGCTTGGGGTATACACATGGCCAGACCATTGTTGCTTACGCTGGACGCAATGTTTCCAAAGATCGTGCATCAGGGAAGATTGGTCCTTGTCCTGCTGATGGTCATTCTTCATGCGATGTGGGATCTACGCTTAAAATGATTTCTTTCTTGGGCAGTGGTATTGCTTCTGCTGGGAAGGGTTTAGATGCTGATGGCAATGCTAAATTAAAAGAACAAGAAACTGCCTTGTATCTTTTCGACACTTTCGATGAGGGTAAATTGTTGGGCAAAGTGGAAATCAAAGAAGGTGAAGGTGGTTTGATGACACCAGCCTTGCTCGACCTTGATTTTGACGGTGTTTATGATTACGCATTTGCAGGCGATTATGCGGGCAATATGTATCGTTTTGATATTCGTGATTATAAAAATATTACTTACAAACGCATATTCCAAGGCAAAGGCTGGAATGACAAAGGCTTCCCCATTCGTCCTGTTTTGGCAGCACCTGCTATTTCACGACAAGGCAAGACTTCTGAATATGTCGTCATTTGGGGGACTGGTTCTGATGTGTTTGATGAAGATTTGGATGTTACAGAAACACAAGCCATTTACGGCATTTATCAGAAGTTTGACCCCGCATCGTTTGACATTGCTTCTACCGATTACAACAATGTTAAAGAAGGCGATTTACTGAAACAATCATTCACCAATGTTACATTGGATGCAGGTTCCGGTAAAGCTGGCATGAGTTATCGTGTTGCTTCTGATAAACCTATTGTCGATGATAAAGGTGTTAAAAAACCAGGTTGGACAATTGATTTAACGGGTGAAATGGATGGCGAACGCGTTGTGGTAAAACCTGTGATCGTTCAACAAACAGTGTTCCTGACTTCTCGTATGTACAAGCGTTCAGGTGGTTCTGGTATGACGGCAACAGGACTTCCTACTGATGAAACCATGCCAGAAGAAATTAAAGGCGATTATGAAGCTATGGTGAAATGGTTTACAGACCGTCCAACCATTTGGACACATACAGAGTCTAAAAAACCTGCCAAAATTCCAGATGACACTTCTTGCGATTGGGACAGTATTCCTGAAATAACCGTTTCGGATACTTCAGACACAGGTACTACGGGTGCAGCTCTTCCAGCAGGTGGCGACCCATGTTTGGAAGGTGGTTCTTCCATTACGACTACTACTGTAACCAAAAAAGTATGCGAAGTATCTTGGGAAGAAAGTGAAACTTGGAAGAAAGAAAAAGTTACTCCCTCTGCGTACAAAACCAAATCGGCGACTATCCAGTTGCGTACAGATAACGGCGGTGCACTTCCGACAGATGGTAGTTATGCTGCGGTTCGTTGGGTGATTGATGGTGTTCCTGGTTTATATGGTTCTGCTCAAACCCAAGATGGTATTATCAGTACGAAAATTTCTGGGGCTTCGGAAACTGGTTATAACCAAAACCAACAAGGCGAAGGCGGTTGGGAAGGTGTGGTTGCAGGGCATGGTGGCGTAAGAAACACAGATACCGGAGGTAATCCTTACAGTGTTGATCCATGTAAAGATGGTGATGCTAAAAGTTTTATAACCTATGGGGTTTCTGATCCATCAGGAGATACTTCGAGTGATGAAGCTCTACTCAGTACGAAAACACCGCTTTGCTTCCGCCGTATTGCTTGGAAAGAACTCAAAGATGCAGTGGATTAGGTTTTAATCTTTACAAAAGACGCCTGAAAGTTTTCAGGCGTTTTTTATGCTCTTTGAAAGCGTGGGAGTTTTTAGTTGTTTTATTTCAAGGAGGGATTATTTGATTGTATTTTGGCAAACGAAATAAGACTTGTGGATTGACGAAGTTAATCAAGAAGATTGCGAAGCAATCAAAGCAAAGTTTTTGCGATGCTTAAATTTTGTTATGTCTTCGATTTGAAGTGTTACGGCAACTTTGAACTATGCTCATATCCACTATTTTTGCTTCTGATTTTGACGATATTAAACAGTAGGGTTTAAAGTTTCAGGTTGCCTGATATCGCTGTTATGAAGAAATATGCCACAGATTACAGTTTTGCAAAGGTTTCTGAAAATCTCTTCGCCCTACATGGAAAATGTTTGAAAATATCGCAACAAATTGCCAAAAACTTGTGGGTCTTTGGTGAAGGTGAGTTCACCTTCTGTGGGGAAATAAAAATCCAATAAACGCGATAACCAAAAACGCAATGCCGCCATGCGATGAGCCAAAGGCAAGGACTGTTTTTCTTGCGAAGTTAATGGTCGAATGCTTTCGTAACCTTGAAGCATAGATTGATACAAAACTTGATTCAGAACGCAAGCATCGTTTTGTTCACAACGAGCCCAGTCGTTGAGAGCAATCGCCAAGTCGTAAAGCAATACGCCTTGACAAGCATAATAAAAATCAATAAAGCCCGCCACTTCATCTTCATGCATCAAAACATTATCTCGAAACAAGTCTGCATGAATAATTCCTTGTGGCAAATTTTTCAGGCAGCCTGAAAGTTGAATTAACTCATTTTTGAGCAATGCCGAATCAGCATCAGATAATTGATTCATCACTTTTTGTGCTGCGTTTTGAAACCAATCCCAATCTCGCTGATTACGGACAGTCATTGAAAAATCTTGCGATGCCAAATGCATTTTTGCCAACATGGCACCTACTGCAAAGCATTGTTGTGCATTTGGATTTTGAATATCCTTGCCTTTTAAATAGGAAATCACTGATGCTGGTTTTTGCTGTAAAAAGCCAACAAAACTACCATCGATACGCTTTAATGGGGCAGGGCAAGCAACGCCTCGTTGATTGAGATGGTCTTTTAAATGCATAAAAAATGGCAACTCTTCTGCTTTTAATGTTTCAAAAATAGTCAGAACGAAACGCCCTTGTGTGGTGTCGAGAAAATAATTGGTATTGGTGATGCCACCAGCAATCCCATGATGAGCCTTGTATTCACCAATTTGATAATCTCGCAGAAACGCATGTAAATCCGCTTCACTAACAGTGGTATAAACCGACATTCATATTTCCTAAAAGAAGCAAACACTTTCAGGCAGCCTGAAAAATGAATGTATCATTTTCAGGCTGCCTGAATAAAGAAACTTCTGCGAAACTGCTATACAGCATGCACCTTGATTTTGAATCATATGCGAATACCAGTTTTGCAGGAGTTTCTAAAAATTAAAACACATTCATGACGATGATGAATTATGCGGCAGATTTACGCAAGCAAATCACAATATTGGCGGTGTAGCCTTTCCAATCAATAGGAATCACAAACGAACGAGAATCGCGTGGTAAATGAATTTCATCAGGAATGCCTTTCATCACAAAAGGTACGGAAATATTGAATTCTGGACCGTATTCACTGCGGGCATTCCCTGAAATAGTATTGGCAATTTCGCCTACCAAATCCATCATGTTGGTGATGGAAAGATCTGGCTCTTGCATGGATAACAATAAGTGTTTCAGCAATGTAACGGGTGCTGAAAAGTAAACGCAACCTGTAATTGGACCTGTAATACCAATCACACCTGTAATTTCAGATGCTGGTGGATTAGAGTTTTCTGTTAGGTATGGTGTACCAACAGTGATTTCAAAATTGTTCATTTGGGTAAAATATTTATTTACCCCTTCGATAAACACCTGCAAGCGTTTTTCTTTCATATTTTAGTCCTGTACTAATTCATTGAGAGCTTCAACTAATTGTTCATTGCTGAACGGTTTACATAAAAATCCTTGTGCACCTAATTTTAATGCTTTGATGCCAGTTGCTTTATCAGATAATGCCGAAATCACCAAAATACGAACATCAGGATCTCGTGCAATAAGATTTTTAATACATTCTAAACCATCCATTTCTGGCATGGTCAAATCCATAGTGATGACATTTGGGCGATATAATTCAAACAAATCCACCGCCTCTCGTCCATTTTTTGCTACTGCAACCAACTCAAACTGCACTGCATTAAAATCTCGCTGGATTTTGTTGCGAATAATGTTTGAATCATCCACAATCATCAACTTATACACAGTATTTCCCCTCTATTGTATCAGCATTAACGAAGCGGTAGTGTTATGGTAAAACGAGTATATTGCCCAAAAACAGACGCAATTTTCATTTTACCTTTTAATTCTTTTACTCGTTCTTGAATTAAATCCAATCCCACGCCTCTTCCTGCGTCTACATTAGCTTCTTCTGCCGTAGAAAAGCCCGATGTGAAAATTAAATTCAGTAATTGACCTTTGGTCAGTTTTTGTGCATCTGCAAAGGAATATAAGCCTTTTTGCACTGCTTTTTGGCGAATTTTTTCAAAATCAATACCTTTGCCATCGTCTTCAACAATCAATTCCCCAACGCCATCAGATGATTTTTTGAACAACATCGCAACGCGACCTGCCGCTGTTTTTCCTGATTGAGTACGCTCATCAGGGGTGCCAACACCGTGTACGATAGCATTTCGCAATAATTGAATACAAATTTCTTTCAAACTCATCTGCGTGGCTTCTGGCAAACTGCTGAATCCTGAATCTTGAATATTCAACTGAACTTGCTTGTTATTGCGGTCTGCGATTCCTTGCGCATAATTTTTGAAATAATTCACCAAAGGACTATCAGTAGATGCCGCTGCGGTTGATGTTGCTGGTTTTTGGTTTTCGCCAAATCCAGATACACCAATACGCTCTGCCAAAGCAGCTACTGTGTTGAAGATGCTGTGCAATTCGTCCAAAATAACGGTCAGAGATAAGAAATCATTCCCAGTAATATTAGGAGTTGCTTGCAACTGTTTAATTCGCTCTTCAAAACTGGTGGCAATATTGACAAAAGATTGCAATTTGAGTGCAGAAGCTTCGCCTTTCATACTGTGGGCTTCACGATAAATATCACGCAACTTGTTTTGTAACGCAGCAGGAGAGGCATCCTGATTGCGTAAAGTTGCATTGATTTTACCCATACAATGACGAACTGTATTCACAAAACTCCGCATCATGGTTGGGTCTGTTTTCAAAATAGTAGAAAGCATTTCTACTTGTTGATCGTTTTGTTCTCTTTCGCGTTCTAATCGCTCACGCAATTCAACTTCGGCAGTAATGTCAGAAACAGAAGCCAAGACCCTTGCAATTTCTTTATCGTGATAAACACGGTAAAAGTGGAAATCCAAATAGCGATCGACATGGTAGCCGTTAAAATCATCTACTTCCACTTTGATTTGGTGTAAAGGGTTAAGGTCGTTAATCAACTGGGGTTTGACCTTTTTATTGAACAGTTGTTCGATAAATTCTGCGGTGGTTTGAGCATCTTTTTCTTGTACCAAATTGCTCAAAACGGTTTGCAGTGGTTTCCCACCAATATCTTTCTGCCCAATGATTTTTTCCAATTCATTGGAATATTGTTGTCCAATATGCAAATCGTGATCCACTAAAAATAAGCCTTCTTTAACGGTTGCCATGATGTCTTTGGTTTCACGACGAGCTTCGTTGACTAATCTATCTGTGGCTAACAATCGTTTGATGAATAAGAACAAGAACAACAGGAAGAAAACGATAGTTACAATGATACCAACCCATTGTAATAATTTCAGTTGTTTGGCGGATTTGTTACGCTTTTGTTCAAGTTCAGCCTGAATTTTTTGAATATCTTCCGAAATAGTGGAAGCATGAGTTTGGGTATAGTTAATGGCAATATCCAAAGTGGTGGAATCTGCACGAACAATACTGGTTGCATGGTTGTTAACAGCTGGCTTTAACACTGACCAACGACTGTTTAAATCATCAACCAACGGCAAAAAGGCACGAGACAGTGGGCGTACAACATTGTTATTAGAATTTTGCCCACCTTGACGCAAGGCTTGGAAATTCTGGTCAAAGTTAGTAGAAGCTACCAAAAGACGCTTCATTGAAGACCGCACATTGGGAGCATTAGGGTCTTCCCCCCAAGAGATGCGAAGATTATAAAGTTCTGCACGCAAATCTTTTAAAGCATTGTCCATGTTGTTGATGGTAACTAACTGATGGTTAATGCGGTCATTTTTATTAACCATGTAGTAGTTAGTAAACAGAAGTACTGAAATAATTGTGATAAACAATAAAATGAACAAAACAAGCTTTGTATAGCGGCGTAAGCCAGTAAAACGAGAATGTTTTTCAGTTTTATCCTTTTTCACAGTTGTCTCCATTGAATGATGATTTGTCGTTTTCGTCATGAATATCACGAGGGACGGCAAATAATAAAACCATGATTAACATGCGAACATCTTCTTCTTTACGAATATCAACATTAAACACTTCGATATTGGGGTCAAATTGGTGTGCTGCTTCGACATAATCTTCGTATGCCAATGAGTGTGGAGCAGGGGAGTCAAATTTGTTAATGCCCACAACAAAGGGCACTGATTTCACTAATTGAGAGAATTTTTCCAAATAAAAACGCATACTGGATAATGGGTCTGGGTCTGTATGGTCAATCAGTAAAACCAAGCCATGACTGCCTGTGCCTAAAATATCCCACATAAATTCAAAGCGTTCTTGACCAGGTGTGCCATACAAATGGATTTTTGTTTCTTCATCCAATGTAACTGCACCGTAATCAAGTGCAACTGTGGTGCTTTCTTTTTTATTTTTTGTGCTGTCCGTTGCTTTGACTTCTGTCATTACAGGTTCAATTTCGCTGTATGTGTGAACAGCGGTGGTTTTGCCACTGCCTACTGGACCTGTAAAGATAATTTTATGATCAAACATACGCTTCTTTAATCCTCAAGATATTGTGAATCAAAATTATTCTCTAATTTACAACACTTTATATCATTCACTGGTTCATTATAGCAAATGTTCAGGTTGCCTTAATTTAAAAAATTAAACGAACATTGACATAAAACAACATTATAAATGCCTGATTGAATTATTTTTCGCCAAACAGCAAGCAATCCACTGCATCGCAAAGGCTATGAATCAGCGATAAATGAACTTCTTGTATGCGTGCTGTGCGTTGATGGGGGACATTCAATAAAACATCCGTTTCGGAAAGCAATCCTGCCATTTTTCCGCCATCTCGTCCTGTAAGTGCAATGACTGACATGCCACGCTCATGGGTAGCCTGAATGGCTTCAATCACATTAGCGGAATTGCCTGATGTGGAAATGGCTAACAAAATATCTTCTTCACAGCCCAAAGCACGCACTTGTTTGGAAAAAACCTGCTGGAAATCATAATCGTTGGCAATGGCAGTAAGAATGGAAGAATCGGTGGTCAATGCAATGGCGGGTAATTCCATGCGTTCTCTTTCAAAACGACCGACTAATTCTGCTGCAAAATGTTGAGCGTCTCCTGCTGAACCACCGTTGCCACAAGCAAGGATTTTTTTTCCATTCATCAAACTTTGCACCATCATTTGTGCGGCACGGGCAGTTTCTTCGGGCAAAATATCTGCACATTGTTGTTTGAGTGTAGCACTTTCGACAAAATGTTGTTGTATGCGTTGTGTTAAAGCTTGAAAATCCATTTTTACTCCATAATGTTTTTAATGTGTTGTAGCGGTTGATTGTCTTCAATCAAAATGGCGTCTGCACGAATATCTCCGCGATGGGGATTTTGTTGTAAATAACATTCGATGCTTTTTCGCATTTTGCGTAATTTGGCGGGGGTGATGCTGTATAGGACTCCGCCAAAAGATGATTTTTTCCTGTATTTGACTTCAACAAACAGTAAAAGTTTTTTGGATTGTGCCACAATATCCAATTCGCCAAAAGGACAATGCCAGTTGCGTGTGATAATGGTAAAACCTTCTTGTTGAAGGAAATGGCAAGCCATATCTTCGCCGTATTGTCCTACTTTGTGATTGATTTTCATAAAATTTTTAAAATGAATGAAGAATAAACAATCCATGTATCATATTTGCATGGTGAATTTTTAGAGGTTGTCAAAATGCAACAACATCGACAAAAAGCAAAAGACACATTGATTTCAGGTGCATTATATGTGGTTGCCACTCCTATTGGCAACTTGGCGGATATTAGTTTGCGTGCGTTGGCGGCGTTGGAAGCGGCTGATGTGATTTGTGCGGAAGATACGCGTGTAACCGCAAAACTTTTGCGTGCGTATGGTTTGCATGTTCCTTTGATCAGTTTGCGAGAGCACAATGAACAAGCGATGGCTGAAAAGGTAATTGAACGCCTGAAAGCAGGGGAAATTGTGGTTCAAGTGTCCGATGCAGGAACGCCTGCGGTATGCGATCCTGGTGCTCGATTGGTAGCGGCGGTTCGGGAAGCTGATTTGCCTGTATTTTCCATTCCTGGTGCTTCTGCGGTTTTGTGTGCTTTATCGGCGTCAGGTATTGTGTCTGATGATTTTTATTTTGGTGGTTTTTTGCCTGCTAAAAAAAATGAGCGTGAAAAACGACTGCAAGAGTTATGGCGTATGTCTTGTCCTGTGATTGTGTACGAAACGCCTCATCGCATTCTGGATACGATAGACGAGTTGTGCTTATTGCCTGAAAGAACCATCACATTGGCACGCGAATTGACCAAAACTTTTGAAACTTTTATCACGGGTTCGGCAACCATGCTTTCAGGCTGCCTGAAAAATAATCCAGAGCAAGTTCGTGGTGAAATGGTATTGATTTTTCATGCTGATGAAAAAGCTCATCATCAAGAAAATGAGGCGGCGGATTTTGAGCGTTTACTTCACGCTTTGGCGGAACATTTGCCCACGAAACAGGCTACGCAAATTGCCATGCAAGTTTGTGATGGCAATAAAAAAGATTTATACAATCGTATTTTGGAGATTAAAAATTCTAATTAAACAGGCAGGCTGAAAAAAAATCTTGCATAGAAAATGTTTTCAGGTTGCCTGAATTGATGCAACAGGCAGCCTGAAAAAATCTTGCATGAAAAATGTTTTCAGGTTGCCTGAATTGATGCAACAGGCAGCCTGAAAAAATCTTGCATGAAAAATGTTTTCAGGTTGCCTGAATTGATTTAATAGGCAGGCTGAAAAAATTCTTGCATGAAAAATGTTTTCAGGTTGCCTAAATTGATGCAACAGGCAGCCTGAAAAAAATCTTGCATGAAAAATACTTTCAGGTTGCCTAAATTGATTTAACAGGCAGGCTGAAAAAATTCTTGTATGAAAAATACTTTCAGGTTGCCTGAATTGATTTAACAGGCAGGCTGAAAAAAATTCTTGTATGAAAAATACTTTCAGGTTGCCTTATACAATAGGCAACCTGAAAAACTGCCTGCGTTATAATTTCACTTATTTGACGAATACTTTTCTTATGAATATCCGCGAACTTTTACAAGCCATTCCTGATACGCGTCCCTATCCTGAAACTGCTTCTAAAAATGAATTGCTTCGCAATGCACAAGTCATTTTATCCAGTACATCTGATGCCCAAATTGCATTGGCACGCCAGCAATTAAAAGGGGCGATGGTGGAAGAATTGTCGCAAAATCGTTGTCTTGCCTTGTCCGTTGCGTTGGCGATGGCAGCAAATCCTGCACAATATCGATTGGTTTGGGAAAATTTATGTGAAGTTCTTTCGCCTTGCGAAAATGAAGTTCAATGGCTGGCATTACCTGTGGTGTTGGTGATTGGTGCCAAACAAGACGGCGTTTTGCCGAATCAACTGCCATTAAATGAATTGCGTGCGATTTGGTTTCAATCGGATTTACTCAAACCTTTAACCGAAGCCCAGTGGATTCCGCATTTGATTTCATCGGAAACGCTAACTGCTGTTTCTGCGGAGAATTGGTTTCAGGCAAAACAAAATCAAACGGCTGCAAAAGCTTTGGCGGATAGCTTTTTATCAGAAGAAATTCATTATCACGCAGGGCAACAAACCATTGTGGTTTACGCTTTGGCATACGGTGAAGCATTGCGGTCTATTGCTGGGAAATCTTTACAATCCACCGCATTGCCGTTGATGCAGGTTTGGCAAAATCATTTTGCTGGTGAAAATACCACGATTTTTACCAATCCACTATCGGGCGATTTGCCCGCCCGTGCTTTATGTGATGCCAACAGTATGCGTCAGCGAATGGCGTGTGATGTATTTACCGCCAATGCCATTCGTTCCATTCGTTTGCAACATCCACGCGTGGGTGTGGTGATTGCCGCAGCAACAGGCGGGGTTTTGCGAATGACTTTTCATACAACGGAATCTTCTCCAATTCCACCATTAACCTTTAATTATCAACTTGCCCCAGAAGAAGAAATACCATTGGTTGTGCAAAACTTTTTGGATTTACTGGCAGAATGTCGTATTGAGTATGTGCGGATTTTGACCGATACGCTTCCTGAAAAAACCATTTATGCTTACGAAGAAGCACAAAATCATGCAGGGGCAAATCCGTTTTTTATGGATGAATAAAATTTCAGGCAGCCTGAAATAAAGGAAATACCATGAATGTTTTAGTCATCGGCAGTATCAATACTGATTTTGTGGTGGAAAGCGAAGTTTTGCCACAATTAGGCGAAACGGTTTTGGGAAAAAATTTTTCGATGCACTCTGGTGGTAAGGGTGCCAATCAAGCAGTTGCTGCGGCACGATTGGGGGCAAAAGTATCCATGATTGCCGCCGTAGGCAATGATGAAATGGGACAACGAGAAATTGAAATTTTAAAACAAGAAAAGATTGATACTACTGGTATTGTCATTAAAAACGGCGTATCCACAGGCATTGCCGTGATTACGCTTTCCCAAAATGATAACTGCATTATTGTGGTTGGCGGTGCCAATTTGGCTTTAAGCATCGATGATATTGAAAAAAATCAGCACAAAATTCAGTCTGCCGATGTGATTGTTTGCTCATTAGAAATTCCTTTGGAATGTGTGCAATATGCTTGTTGGCAAGCGAAACGATACAATAAGCATTTCATTTTAAATCCCGCCCCTGCCCAAAATTTACCTGATGAATTACTTGAAAATGCCACTTTGATAACGCCAAATGTATGGGAATATGCAAAACTTTTCAGGCTGCCTGAAAACAGTAGCAGTGATGATGTTTGGCATCATTTTCAACAATATTCTTCGCCCAGCACGGTGATGACTTGCGGGATACATGGGGTTTTGTACCATCACAATCATCTTGTTTACAATCAGCCAGCGTTTGAAGTTGGCGTTGTGGACACCACAGGGGCGGGCGATACTTTTAACGGTGCATTAGCAGCTTTTTTCGATTTGCCATGCACAGATGCCATTCGTTACGCTGCTGCTGCTGCATCTTTATCGGTTACGCGGCATGGAGCAAGAAACGGCATGCCATCTGCCCAAGAGTTGGAAAAATTTTTAGAAGAAAATGGGGCGTAATAGTCAAAAAAGGTGCTAAAAATCTCTGCAAGCCTTATTGCTTTTAAGAGGGGTTAAAGATTTTGAACACAAAAAATGCTTTTTCTGCACTTCAAGAAGGGGCGTAAAGAATGGAAAACAGAATGGCAAGCAACGCTACAAATACAATGATTGCACACAGCGTTTTGATGGCGGAGAACGCTTAAATTCAGCCTTTCTTTGGCGGTTATATTCAGAACAAAAACAGACCAAAACTGAACTTGCTGAACGCTTCAAATGCAGTCATAGCACACACGGTATGAATAGACGCAATAACATATTGTTTATTAAGGATTTTTTATCTTTAAAACAGAGCAAATAGCCCCTTTTTTGTTATTGATGCCTAAAAATCAAGCACCCTGAATACTTACTTTCAGGGTGCCTGTCATCTGATTATCGCTTACACCATCTGCACCACAACAATAATGCAGGAATGGCAATTAACCACGCATAAATCATAATGCTAACCGTGCTGGCGATGTGGAACAGCCAGTCCGTAGCGTAATTTAAATGCGATAAACCTGAATGAAAAAAGATAGGCAAGGCGAAAAAGGCAATCGCACCGCAGATTAAAGTAAACAGCAAAGCGGGTTTCCATACTTTTTTCCAGTGATGATATGGCACTCTACGAAAAATGGCAAAACACCACGGAATCAAAGCACAGGCAATAATTAAGGCACTGATATGTGGAAAATCAAACATTAACTCTTTCACCATCAACAATGCCATAAAAAATAAATCGGATAAATTCATTTTTGCTTCTCCCTTATGCACGACCACGCAAAACTGTCATATAAGCAGGTTTGAGCATCACATCTTCCAAATACCATGCAAAATAACTCGGCTGCAAGGGGTCGACCAACGGTAAGGTTGTTGTCAATTCGCCTTTGCCGTTAAATTCAACCAGCATGGCTTCGCCTTCTCTTACCAACATCGGACAGGAGGTGTAGCCATCAAACACCATATCAGGGGTTTGTCCATTCATCACGCGAATCAGATTATGCACTACCACAGGCGTGCTTTTTTTCACCGTTGCAGCGGTTTTGCCACGCGGTGTGCCGTTGATATCGCCTAATCCAAAAATATTGGGATATTTTGTATGTTGTAAAGTTTCGGCATTTACATTCAGCCAACCTTTTTCATTGGCAAGTTCTGAATTATTGAAAATAACATCAGTGGCAAACATGGGTGGCACGATGTGAATAAAATCATAATCTTCAGAAAATTGTTCTCCTGTTTCAGGCTGCCTGAAAATGGCCGTTTGTTTGTCCATATCCACGCCAATCAATTCTCTTTGATAATGTACTTTCGGTGCAACTTCCAACGATTGCCACAATTCTAAAACCTTATCTGCCACAGGTTTAACACTGAAAATAGCCGTTTTGGCAGCAAAAAAATCAATCTGCGAAGCACTTGCTGTACCTGCTTGACGAATACGATCTGCCAGCATAAAAGTCATTTTCAGCGGAGCCCCAGCACATTTCATATCTGTACCCGCCAAAGTCATCAGAGCACGACCGCCTTTTTGACGGAAAGTATCCATCGCATGCCAAGTCGCCATAGCGGTTTCTGGATTATGATAAACGCTGCCTAAACCTTTTTGTCCAAAGGCTAAAATATCCAATCCTTCGATTTTTTGGCATAAGTAACAAAAAAGGTGCTATTTTTGAGTAGCACCTTTTAAAGTAACAAAAAAGGTGCTATTTACTCTGTTTTAAAGATAAAAAATCCTTAATAAACAATATCTTATTGCGTCTATTCATACCATGATGGCA
>JAGCOT010000060.1 GCA_017645365.1 Neisseriaceae bacterium | reverse complement strand
GTGCGTATCCTAACAGTCAGGGGAAGGTGTGCGGTTTGGATAAGCAATAGTTTCAGGCTGCCTGTTGCTTTAAGAAATTGTATAAAAATTTCAGGTTGCCTGTTTTAAGAAATTGAATAAAAAACACTTTCAGGCTGCCTGTTGAAATGGTTTTTAAAAATGAATATTTTGATTTGTAATGACGATGGGTATCAGTCGTATGGTATTAGTCTTTTGGCACGAATAGCAGCAGAATTTGCCAATGTACGCGTAGTTGCCCCCGATCGCGACCGCAGTGCGGTGAGTAATTCACTCACTTTGGATAGACCCATGTGGATTCGCCAAGCAGGGAATGGCTTTTTTTATGTGAATGGCACGCCATCAGATTGTGTGCATTTAGCCTTGCATACGATGGACGATTTTAAGCCTGATTGGGTTTTTTCGGGCGTGAATCACGGTGCGAATATGGGGGACGATACTTTGTATTCAGGCACAGTGGCGGCAGCAACGGAAGGATATCTCATGGGCGTGCGTGCGGCAGCATTTTCATTAGACGATAAAAGCAATTCGTATTGGGATACAGCAGAAAAAGTATTGTATCCTTTAATTCAACAACTGCTTTTTGTGCAGCCTGAATTGTGTTTATTAAACATCAATATTCCGAAAGTGGCATCAGATAGCGTGCAAGGCGTGCGTTGTACTCGTTTGGGGCGGCGTCATCATGGGCAAGGGGTTATTCGTGCCCAAAATCCACACGGAGAATCTGTTTACTGGATTGGTACCATAGGCAAAAGTTCAGACGATGGGCTTGGCACAGATTTTGCCGCAACTGCCGAAGGTTTTGTTTCCATCACCCCATTGACAGTGGACTTAACCGACCATCAGGCTTTATCTAATCAAATATGGCAAGATTGGACACTTTGAAAAAGGAATTAAATCATGCGTCAATTATGGGTTTTATTATTCTGTTTGATGGCAACATCTTGTGCCAATACTGGCATTAGTCTTGGCGTTGGGACAGGTTTTGGTTTTGGCGGACGACATGGTGGCGTGAATATTGGCTTTGGTGGCACTATTCCAGTGAGCACAACTTTTGGCGGTATTCACTCATCTGCCCAAGTACCAGCAGGATTGATGACACAGGAAGCATCTTCTGCACTGAAAAAAATCAATCAATTACGCAAAAATCAACAAATAGGCAGCCTGAAAGTTAATTCATCATTACAAGCCTTTGCCGAAAAAAGAGCACAGGAATTATCCCAAAAATACAGTCATCAACGACCAGATGGACGCTTGGCAAATGACCAACTGCAAGGAGGCACCCTGAATGTTGAATTGATTGCTAAAACCAATTCATTGTCCGCCGATGAAGCTATTGTAGCGTGGCGAAAACAATCATCGCGTTTGGTGGAAAATACATTCAATGCCGCAGGCATTGCGGCGTATTCTCATCAAGAAACTACTTATTGGGTATTAATTTTAGGTAATGAAAAAAGCGTTGCGGTTTATTGATGAGTATGCGATTCAATCAAAATAAAGATTCTTCTATTTACACCATGCGGCGAAGTCGTATGGTGCAACGACTTTCGTTGATGGGCATTCAGGATACTCGAGTTTTGAATGCCATGTTGCGAATACCGCGACATTTGTTTGTTGAAGAAGCCTTGCGTTCTCAAGCGTATAACGATACCAATTTGCCGATTGGCAGTCAGCAAACCATTTCCCAACCTTATACCGTTGCCAAAATGACAGAATTACTTTGCAATGGTTTATCTTCGTATCGAGCAGAACATTCAGGCAGCCTGAAACTGCCTCGCAAAGTTTTGGAAGTGGGTACAGGCTGTGGATATCAAACAGCGGTTTTGGAAGCTTTGGGAATTAAGGACATTTATTCGGTAGAGAGAATTCGTGCATTGCACGAACAAGCCAAAATTCATTTAAGACATTGCAAAATTTTGCGTGCTCGTTTGAAATGTGGCAATGGCTATGCAGGATGGGCAACAGCCGCACCTTTTGATGCGATTATCGTAACCGCAGCACCTGTCGAAGTGCCATTGGATTTGCTTAAACAATTAGCCATCGGCGGACGCATGGTTTTGCCATTAGACGATGGAGAACGACAATTTTTGTGGTTAATCGAAAAACATCCAGATGGCTTTCAAGAAAGTTGTATTCAAGAAGCCAATTTCGTTCCTTTGATTAAACAGGAATAAAAGCATGAATCACAGGCAACCTGAAAAAATATCATCAAAAAAGCAACGACAGCGTTATCTTTTACTGCTGGTTTTGTTTGTGGTGATGTTTGTCATTTTGATTGGTTGCGGTGCGTGGTTATGGGTTTTGGGCTATCGGCGTGGCATGATGGTTTGTGTTCTTCCAGCGATTTTGGCAATGGCAGGGCAGATGTTGTGTATTGTTCAATTAGCACAAAAAACTTAAAGTAAGCAGGTTTTACGGCATTTTATGTTTGCGATACAAAACGCATTTTTATCAATTTTCTTGTCTTCTGTACTACTACAACTTTGAAGTACACGCACATTTCCCCGTTTTGCAAAGCTTTCAATCATTGAAAAACCTGACACCTGCTTCGTGTTAAAATAGCAACTTTTATTTTAATCTTTACATCATAATGTCTGATATTGCTGAAAAAGTTGCTCATAGACGCACCTTTGCCATCATTTCTCATCCTGACGCAGGGAAAACTACACTCACCGAAAAACTATTATTGTTTTCAGGTGCTATTTTGTCCGCTGGGACGGTCAAAGGGAAAAAATCAGGCAAATTTGCTACTTCCGACTGGATGGAAATTGAAAAACAACGCGGTATTTCTGTGGCATCTTCCGTGATGCAGTTTGATTATCGTGAACATACAGTCAATCTATTAGATACACCAGGACACCAAGATTTTTCGGAAGATACCTATCGCGTTTTAACAGCGGTCGATAGTGCCTTGATGGTGATTGATGCGGGTAAAGGCGTGGAAGAACAAACCATTAAACTGTTGAATGTTTGTCGTTTGCGTCATACGCCGATTATCACCTTTATGAATAAATATGACCGTGAAGTGCGTGATTCTTTGGAGCTTTTAGACGAAGTTGAAAATATTCTCAAAATCCGCTGTGCTCCCATCACTTGGCCGATTGGCATGGGAAAATCTTTTCGTGGGGTTTATCATCTTATCAACGATGAAATTTATCTGTTTGAAGCAGGTGGGGAGCGACTTCCGCATGAATTTGAAATCATTCAAGGCATCGACAACCCACGCTTGGAAACCTTATTTCCTATGGAAATTGAACAACTGCGTTCTGAAATTGAATTGGTTCAGGCTGCCTCCAATGCTTTTGATTTAGAAGCTTTTTTGCGTGGTGAACTCACACCAGTATTTTTTGGTTCAGCCATCAATAATTTTGGCGTACAAGAAATTTTAAACGCTTTAATTGATTGGGCACCAGCTCCGCAAGAGCGAGATGCCACCGTGCGTATTGTTCAACCACAAGAAGAAAAATTTTCGGGATTTATTTTCAAAATTCAAGCGAATATGGACCCAAAACATCGCGACCGCATTGCTTTTTTACGCGTTTGTTCAGGCGAATTTTCTCGTGGCATGAAAATCAAACATTTGCGTTTGAATCGCGAAGTGAATGTAGCAGGTGCTGTAACCTTTATGTCGCACGAGCGAGAACTTGCCGAAGAAGCTTATGCTGGCGATATTATCGGCTTACCTAATCATGGCAACATTCAAATTGGTGATAGTTTTTCCGAAGGCGAGATACTGCAATTTACTGGCATTCCGTTTTTTGCACCCGAATTATTTCGTGCGGTACGAATTAAAAATCCATTAAAAATCAAACAATTACACAAAGGATTACAACAATTAGGCGAAGAAGGAGCGGTACAAGTTTTTCGACCACATTCAGGTGCGGATTTGATTTTAGGTGCAGTAGGGGTTTTGCAGTTTGAAGTTGTCGCTGCACGCTTGGCAAATGAATATGGCGTAGAAGCCATTTTTGATTCCGTATCCGTTCAAACTGCTCGCTGGGTTTCTTGTACAGACAAGAAAAAACTCGCAGAATTTGAAAAAGCCAATATCAATCATCTGGCAACTGATGCAGGTGATAATTTGACCTATCTTGCCCCTAATCGAGTGAATTTACAACTTACCCAAGAACGCTGGAAAGATATTGTTTTCCACGAAACCCGCGAACATGCTGTACGGTTGAATGATGCATAGAAAATTCTACGGGACTGGTAAAACAAGGTTTGTTTCACGAAGTGAAATCTTAATATTCGCAAAGCGAATAAAAGGAGATGCCGAAGTCATCAAGTTATGTTTTTGATTAAGCATCAAACCATTGAGCTAAATAAAATACCAATTTCTGTGAAACTTCTTCCCAAGATGGGCATGGTTGAACAAAGTCTGCAATTTGCGTCATTTCCAAGCCTGCATAACCACATGGATTGATTTGTTGAAATGGCGATAAATCCATATTCACATTCAACGATAAACCGTGATAGACCGCTTTATGGCGTATGCGTAATCCCAATGAAGCAATTTTTTTCCCCGCGACATAAACACCAGGTCGTTTTTCTTCTGCATACGCATCAATGTCATATTCAGCCAATACAGCAATAATTGCCTTTTCAAGACGAGTTACCAATTCATGCACAGAAATATGCAAACGCGCAAAATCAACAAGTGTATAAACCGTAACTTGTCCTGTTCCATGATAAGTAACCTGTCCGCCACGGTCGGTCTGAACAACAGGAATATTGCCTGCGTTAAGAATGTGTTCGGGTTTTCCAGCTTTTCCTTGTGTAAAGACTGCCTGATGTTCCACCACCCAAAATTCATCTTCCGTTTGAGCAGTACGCTCATCGGTAAAAATTTTCATGGCTTCAAACATGGGCAGATAAGGTTGATTTCTAAAATAGCGAATTTTCATCAAACAATCCTTTCAGGCAGCCTGAAAATTAATAGTGTGGTGGTTTTTCATGATCTGGAACATCCAATCCGTTTTGCTGTTGTTCTTTGATTTTTTGATACAGATAACGCAACTCATCTTGTTGCAACTGAATGATTTTATTCAGTTGTGCCACAGTTTTATCCAAAGCATCAACGGTTTCGTCCAACCATGCCACACGCAATTCTAATTGTTCCAATCGGTCTTCTGTATTCATGATTTATCTATCTATTCTTTATTAAGTGAATAAGCAAAAATTATAACTGATAGCCGTCATCTCCCTATCAATAATCGTTTAAAAACAGCATAAAAATTACGGTACAATCAAGCACTTCTTTACACTGGAAAATATTTTTCAGGCTGCCTAAATATTAAAAGGAATTGATAATGTTACTGGGTGTCAATATTGACCATGTAGCCACTTTGCGAAATGCGCGTGGTACCATTTATCCATCGCCTGTGCAAGCGGCTCTTTTAGCAGAAACCGCGGGTGCAGATTTAATTACCATGCATTTGCGAGAAGATCGCCGCCATATTAAAGATGCTGATGTTGCAGCAGTTCGTGCAGCAATTCAAACACGACTGAATTTAGAAATGGCATTGACAGACGAAATGTTAGCACATGCATTATCTGTACAACCGCATGATGTTTGCATTGTTCCTGAAAAGCGTCAGGAAATTACCACCGAAGGGGGATTAGATGTCATTGCTCATTTTGAAAAAGTTGCTTTATTCACACAACAATTAACACAAAATCATATTCGTGTTTCCTTGTTTATTGATCCAGATAAAACACAAATTCAGGCTGCCAAAGATGCAGGTGCTTCGGTGATTGAACTGCATACAGGAGCTTATGCCGATGCAAGTCATGAAAAAGAACGCCAAATGGAATTAGAAAAAATCCAACAAGCCACGCAATGGGCGGCTTCTTTGGGGCTGATTATTCATGCAGGGCACGGCTTAAACATTCATAATGTCGCAGATATTGCCAAAATTGATGCCATTGAAGAGCTGAACATCGGACACGCCTTGATTGCACAGTCTATCTTTATAGGATTGCCTGAAAGCATCAAGCAAATGAAAAATGTTATTTTTCAAGCAAGATGCGGTAGAATGGGAATTCTTTAAATCTCTCGAAACAACACTCATTTTAAGGAGTTCAAACATGATCAAAAACATCATCTTCACAATTGCAGTATTACTCACACTCACCGCTTGCAATACAGTTGCTGGTATTGGACAAGATGTTAAAGCAGCAGGTCAAGGGGTTTCCAATGCTGCACACAGCGTTCAAAATGCCATGTAGTCTTTATGATGGTAGAAATACTTTTCGACAATCATAAAAAATGACTTGCGTCAACAAAATTTAATTTAATGTTAAAATTTTTGACAATTAAGTTGTAAATTAGATACAATAGATCCGTGCCATCAAGACAAATGGCACGGATTGATAAAAAAATGACGAATCATATCTACAATTAATTAAGGAAGAAATAATGAAACTCAAACCACAGCAACCGCTTATGCTGCTTTCTTTATTGTTACTGACAGCATGTTCTAATCCATTGATTGGCGGAGTGGCATGTACAGTAGGTGTAACAGAAGGCTGCTATGAAACTGCTTTGGCTTATGATTCCAACAAAGAGTCGAAGAAAGCACTTTCTTACTATCAAAAAGCAGCCCTTAAAGGGCACCCAGAAGCTCAATTCAATCTTGCGGTAATGTACAACACTGGCGAAGGCACCGAACGCGATGAAAGCAAGGCCGCCTTGTGGTACGAAAAAGCTGCTCTTCAAGGTCATGCCAATGCACAATACAATCTTGGCGTGATGTACGATCGCGGTACAGGCGTTCTACAAAGTTATGATCGAGCCATTGAATGGTACGAAAAGGCCGCATCACAGGGCGTTGCTTCTGCTTCTAATAACTTGGGCTTTATTTATAGTCGTGGCTTTAACGGTCGCAGGGATTTAAATAAAGCAAAAGATTATTTCAAGCGTGCTTGCTCTGGCGGCGAGAAAAAAGCTTGTGATAATGTTACGGCAATGCAAAGAGAAATCGACCAACAAGCTCGTCATCATGCGATTTAATCTCATTGGCAATCTGAATATTTGAGAATTATTGTTTCAGGCTGCCTGAAATGGCATACAAAAACCGTAATGCTCCTTGCAAGCCGCAAGCCGTACTTTAATAATACAAAAAATTCAAGCAGTTTGCTTTGACCAGGCTTATTGCGTTACAAGGGGTTGTTTTCATTTTTGTGCTCTATCATAACTGTAATCCAACAAGAACATTGATTTTGTTGCGACAATTCACCATATAAAATGGGCAGCCTGAAAAAGGTAATAAAAAACCCTTCTCACCGAGAAGGGTTTTGCAATCATATTGGATCAGATTTTAACCCAAGATTTGCACCAACCTTTTGGTTGAACAGTGTAGCCTGCGAACAATTTGCAAGTTTTGTTGCTTGCAACGAATTGTTTGCAGTTATCACAGGTTTGACCTGCGGTTGTGCTTTTTGTAACATATTTTAATGCTTTTGCAGCAGGTGAATTATCAACAGACAATTCTTTCAATGCAGCAGCATTAGCACGTTGTCCCAATGTAGCCACAGCAACTGCTGCTGGAACAACTTGGAACAAGAAAGTTCTGCGTGTAGTCATGGTTTGTGTCCTCCTTTAAGTTTAAAACATTGCTTTCATAAACTTTCAAGATGCCTGACGCTTGTGCTTTTATGTTTAGATAAACGAACTCGTTGCTTATATAAACACACATGCATCAAAGAAGCGTCAGAAACCCAGTCGGTTTATTTAAGCAATTCCGAATACTACACTTCAATAAAAATCTGTCAAGCGATGGACGGATAAATTTTCAGATAAACGATGCAAAAAGTTTAATTTAAATCAAAAAAAAAATAAAAAACCACTTTTTATTCATATAAATGATAATTATTGTTAATAATATAAATTTTTCTTTTCAGGCAGCCTGAAACTGTTAAAAACTGGTAGATGTAAGATAATCCTGTCAGTAGCACAAAAAACGAAGCTTATTTCACCGACAGGTGAAATCTTTGACAAGCGAATCCTCGTAAAAGAGTTGCGAAGCAATCAAACTTCAAGTTTATGTAAAGCATACGGCGAGGCTAATACGAGGCTTAATTTCAGTGATAGATGAAATTTTTTACGAGCGAAGCGTAAGCGAAGTTAAAACAAAGTTTTATTGAGGTTAAAATAAATTTCGACAAAGCCAAAATGAAGATGCAACAAGAAAATATAACAAATAGTTGGGCGAATTTTCTATGTACATGTTCAACAGAAGAAATGCAGATATCAATATTTATAGATCTTTCAGGAGGTGAGCGTTGCTTCAATGTATGGAATTTTTTGACTCAAATCAAACTTTTTAAAGCCAGAGTGTTTTTTCTCTATGAATGGAAAGTGTTTTTCGTGGACTGTATCTTTGTCGTAGGAAATGATTCAGGCTGCCTGTTTATCTTTCTCATTCATCGTGCTTATATCAATTAGTTGTTGATGTGTTAAAATACAAAGTTTGTTTGAATTTGAAACCAACCATCAATTTGAATTTGGGGGCTGATTGCCCTTATTTATTTTGTCGTTAAAAATTAGGATTGAATAGTTATGGAACAACTGCACATTGTCGGAAATGAACGCCCATTAGAAGGGGAAATCATCGTATCAGGTGCAAAAAATGCGGCTTTGCCGATTATGTGTGCTTCTTTGCTGACACGCGATTGTTTGCATTTAACCAATGTGCCGATGTTGCGAGATGTCAAAACTACTTGTCGTTTATTGCAAGACATGGGGGCAAAAGTGGCTTGTGATGATGTTTCTTGTATTGACATCGATTGTTCTTCTGTCAATCAATATCGTGCTTCTTACGATTTGGTCAAAACCATGCGAGCGTCTATTTTGGTTTTGGGTCCGATGTTGGCATATTTTGGTGAAACACAAGTCAGCCTGCCTGGTGGTTGTGCGATAGGCTCCCGTCCTGTGGATCAGCATATAAAAGGCTTGCAGGCGATGGGGGCGGAAATTGACATTCAACACGGCTATATTAAGGCTCGTGCCAAGAAATTGCATGGTGCTCGCATTGTGATGGATATGGTTACTGTTACAGGTACCGAAAATCTGATGATGGCGGCTACTTTGGCAGATGGTGAAACCATTTTGGAAAATGCGGCGATGGAGCCAGAAGTGATCGACTTGGCAGAATGTTTGATGGCAATGGGAGCAAAAATCACAGGATTGGGTACGCCTCGTTTGGTGATTCAAGGGGTAGAACGCTTGCACGGAGCGGAGCACGCTATTATTCCAGACCGAATTGAAGCAGGAACATTTTTGTGTGCATTGGCGATGCGTGGCGGAAAAATTATTTTGCGTCATGCAGCTCCCAAAACGATGGGTGCGATTTTGGATAAGTTGGATGAAGCAGGGGTATTGTTGGAACAAGGCGATGATTGGATTTTGGCAGAAATGCGTCAACGCCCCAAAGCGGTGGATATTCGCACGCTTCCGTATCCTGCTTTTCCTACCGACATGCAAGCACAATTTATGGCGATGAACAGTATTGCCACAGGTTCAAGCAAAATGGTGGAAACCATCTTTGAAAATCGTTTTATGCATGTACCAGAACTGAATCGCATGGGTGCCAATATTATTGCCGAAGGCAATACAGCAGTGATTCATGGCGTGGAGCAATTATCTGGGGCAAAAGTGATGGCAACCGATTTGCGTGCTTCCGCAGGATTGGTCATTGCAGGATTAGTAGCCAATGGCATCACAATTGTCGATCGTATTTATCATTTAGATCGTGGTTATGAGCATATTGAAGTCAAACTCAATGCAGTAGGGGCAGAAATACAACGCGTTCGACCTGATTGATTTTTTACTAACTTTGTAAAGTTTCAGGGTGCCTATTGTTTTAAGGGCACCCTGAAAATATTTCTCAATAAAAAAACCGCCTTCAAATGGACGGTTTTTCAGTTTGCAGAATTTTAAGATGAAATTTTTGTAAAATTCAGTAGATTTTTTTGCCAATATTTTTGTTAAAGTAATCCACCATGCACAACCGTTTTAGTTATTATTCAAAGAAAATAATAGTGAATCAGAAGAAAATAAATATAGGGGCTGTATTAGATTAGCCCAAAAAATTGTTAAATTCCACACCATTTTCGCAATGTTTTGAGTTGCTGTTTTGGTGTCCCATAGTTAAATCTAAACTCACATTCTTTCAAGAAAAGTGGGAAAGATTTGCGGTCAAT
>JAGCOT010000059.1 GCA_017645365.1 Neisseriaceae bacterium | reverse complement strand
TTGACCGCAAATCTTTCCCACTTTTCTTGAAAGAATGTGAGTTTAGATTTAACTATGGGACACCAAGACA
Organism: Neisseriaceae bacterium; assembly: GCA_017645365.1. Classification (GTDB taxonomy): domain Bacteria; phylum Pseudomonadota; class Gammaproteobacteria; order Burkholderiales; family Neisseriaceae; genus RGIG9985. The sequence continues at coordinate 12,162 of JAGCOT010000059.1, read as the reverse complement.
GCAACTCAAAACCTTGCGAAAATGGTGTGGAATTTAACAATTTTTTGGGCTAATCTAATACAGCCCCAAAAATTTTATGCAAATGCAAGCCTTATCTGCCCCAGAAAATCAGGATTTCTTTTTCAGGCTGCCTGAAAAAATCATTCAAGCAGGCATTCCTACCGCCATTCTGACCGCACAGCATGCTTTAATGAATGCCGATGTACGCGATGTGCTGCCGTCTATTTCCACGCCAACGCTGATTTTATACGGTGAAAAAGACCGTTTGACACCGCCTGCCATGAGTTATTATTTGGCTTCCCATGTGCCGAATGCACAAATACACGGTTTTGCACAAAGTGCCCATATGCCGTTTGTTTCCGAAGCGAGCACTTGTTCCCAAATAGTTTTGGATTTTTGGAATAGCCATGCGTGATTTTGCTTTATTTGAACCCTTTGCCCAAAGCACCGCCGACCGACTCAAAGCAGTGAAACAAGATTTTCAGGCTGCCTTATTGTATGGTAGCGATGGCGGACATTTTCGCCGTTTGCTGATACAACGCCATCCCAAAATCACGATAGATTGCATCGAAAATCGCATTGCTTTCATTGAAGCCGAAAAACAAGCATACCAATCGACACAACCGTTTTGGCAACGCTTCAAACCGCTTGCCGTGATGGACGCATTAAATAGGCAGCCTGAAAAAACTTACGATTTGCTATACGCACCTTTCAGGCTGCCTGCTGACGATTATGCCAACATTTTTCAAACTTGGAGAAGCGTTTTACAAACCAATGGCATGTTGTTTTTTCATACTTTGGGCATTGGCAGCTGTCCTGAATTAGAAATGGAGAATTTATCCTGCTTGCCCGATATGCACGATTTGGGAGATGCTTTATTGCGTAGCGGTTTTGCTGATTCCGTGATGGATCGCATGCCTTATCATTTGAGTTATCAAACACCAGAAATTTTTTGGCAAGACATGAATGATTTGGGGATAGATACACTTCTTTTAGCCAATCGTTCGAGTATTGATGAAAGAATTCTTTCAGGCAACCTGAAAAAAATAACGATAGAAGTCATTTTCGGTCATGCCATTGCCCCAGAAATAAAAGATTTAGCCAGTAACGAACACATCATCACATTTCATTCACGCAAATAGAAATCAGGCAACCTGAAAAAACCGCTTTTAAAAGCGGTTTTTTATTCAAGTCATCGACTTACAAATCCTGTAAATTTTTTTTCATACTATGAAAATCGGTATTTTTCTTAAACGGACCGACTTGAATGGTATATCCGCCATCTTTTTGCGACATGATTGCTTTTTGCTTCATGTTATGCAGTTTGAGCCATGCGGATACTGTTTCCAAATTGGCCTGTGCTTCCGAAAGAGTATCAAAAGATTTAACCGTCATATAGGTATCGTCTTGTTCAGGCGTGATTTGTTCAATAATCACTTTGGTATGCCCTTTGCGAATAAAACCTAACTCTGCGGCTGCCGTACGCGATAAATCCAAAACGCGTTTGCCGTGAAACGGTCCGCGATCGTTGATTTTCACAATCACAGATTTATGATTGGCAGGATTGGTTACCCGTACATAACTGGGAATAGGCAAAGTGCGATGTGCCGCTGTGAAAGCATTTTTATCATACGGTTCGCCAGAGGTGGTTTTTCTGCCATGCAAACTGTCGTGATAATAAGACGCAATGCCTTCTTCACGAAACGCTTTGATTTCCGCAGAAGGATAATAGCGAACACCCTTCACTTTGTAACTTAAATTAGCAGTTGAATGCAATTTTTTCGGAGCATCAGGCAATTTAAGGGTAAATTGATGAGCAATGACATTTTCCACAGATGCTGTGGGTTTGGTTTCATTGACCGTAGAAGCATACAACCAACTGGTTACAATACATAAAACCACTGTAACCAGTGCAACAACTAAATGATTCAATCGTACTACCATTGGAAAAAAACAAGAAGTTACTACTCGCTTTATGACGGTTTTTTCCGTCAATGGAAGGAACTATTACAGCCCACCCGAAAATTGATGTTGTCGCCATGCTTCAAAAATCATAATCGCTACTGTATTAGATAAATTCATGCTGCGATTTTCAGGGAGCATGGGCAAACGAAGTTTGGCATCTGCGGAGTGTGCATCCAAAATAAAAGCAGGCAATCCGCGACTTTCTGGCCCAAAAACAAAAACATCACCTTTTTGGAATTGTGGTTGGTCATATCGAGTTGTGCCTTTGGTGGTCATCAAAAACATACGATGCCCTTGTAAGGCGGTACAACATTCTTCCCAGTTTTCATGAACGATTAAAGTGCTGATTTCATGATAATCCAAACCAGCACGCCGCATTTTTGCAGAATCCAAAGGGAACCCTAACGGCTTCACCAAATGTAACGCTGAACCTGTATTCGCACATAAACGGATAATATTGCCCGTATTGGGGGGAATTTCTGGTTCAAATAAAACAACATGAAACATAGGCTTACTCAAAAAATCTGGGCGGATTATAGGTAAAAGTTTGATATAAGTCAAACATTAGTAAAATAAATGATTTCAGAGTGAAAATGCTCTAAATACATTGTAAATAAAGGATTTTTTTTATTTATTTTAAGAGCATAATGAAAAAAACCGTCAATTTGTTGTATTTTTTCCAAAAAATAAATCCCAATAACGATGATTTGAATTTTCTGTAAACATATTGAAAACAATATTTTGAATCATGCGTTTTGCGTGCTTTTATGGCGTGATGATAGAATATTTCCTTTTAAATAATTAGGAAAACCAATAATGAAAAAATTAGGAACACTCTTATTATTGTTATCAGCTTCTTGCACTTGGACAACTTATGACGATAATGGCACCACTCGTCTCAAACAAAAATACCCAACAGGCACGCCAGTTTATTATGAAGACGGTACTTATCAGCACGACCAACGATACAATCAATATCGTCCTATCCAGCGAGCCGTAGAGTAGTTCTTGAAAGTATTTTATGATTTCCATTGTGATTTTAGCCGCAGGCAAGGGGACGCGTATGTATTCCGCCTTGCCCAAAGTTTTGCACCCCATTGCGGGCAAACCCATGCTGTCTCATGTGATTGATACTGCACAATCCTTGCAACCTGATTTTTTGGGGGTAGTTATTGGACATGGTAAAGAGCAAGTCAAAAACGCCATCACTCAAAATGTGGTGTGGATTGAGCAAAACGAACAATTAGGCACAGGGCATGCTTTACAATGTGCTTTGTCATCGTTACCGCAGTCGGGGAAAGTTTTGGTATTGTATGGTGATGTTCCCTTGATTGATCAAGCAACTTTACAAACATTGATAGACACGGCGAACGATAAAACCGTTTCTTTGCTGACAGATACGCTTGACAATCCCACAGGTTATGGTCGTATTGTTCGGAAAAATAATGTGATTGTTGGCATTGTCGAAGAAAAGGACGCTTCCGCCACAGAAAAAGCCATTCACGAAATCAACACAGGCATGATGGTTTTGCCTTATTCCTTTTTGCAAAATGGTTTAAATCTACTGAAAAACAATAATGCACAAGGCGAATATTATTTAACCGACATGATTGCTTTGGCAGTTGCACAAGGTTTAAGTGTGCAAAGCGTTGCGGTAAAAGAACATTTTCAGGCTGCTGGGGTTAATAATAAAAAACAGCAAGCCGAATTAGAACGCATTTATCAACAAAAACAAGCCGAAAATCTGATGTCATTGGGGGTTACTTTATTAGACCCATCGCGTATTGACATTCGTGGCACCCTGAAAACAGGTCAAGATGTGGTGATTGATGTCAATACTGTTTTTACTGGCGATTGTGTATTAGAAGACGGCGTTCAAATTGATGCTAACTGTGTTTTGCACAATGTGCATATTGGCAAGGGGACGCACATTAAAGCGTTTTCACATTTAGAAAATTGCACCATTGGTCAAGAAGCACAAATTGGACCATTCTCTCGCCTGCGTCCTGATGCGGTATTGGCAGACCATGTTCATATTGGTAATTTTGTGGAAATCAAAAAATCTACTGTTGGTCAAGGCAGTAAAGTCAATCATTTGACTTATATTGGCGATACCACCATTGGCAGCAATAGCAATATTGGGGCTGGGACGATTACCTGCAATTACAATGGCGTAGAAAAATTCAAAACTGAAATTGGCGATGAAGTGCGAATTGGTTCTGGCACGATGTTAGTGGCACCTGTAAAAGTAGGCAATCGGGCTACCACAGGGGCGGGCAGTGTGATTACCAAAGATTGTCCGAATGACAAACTGACATTAGGGCGAGCCCGTCAAATCACATTAGATGCGTGGAAACGACCAGAAAAAAAATAAATGCAACACAATCTTTCAGTTTGCCTTTCTAATAAAATTTTCAGGCAGCCTGAAACGAAGTTTCAGCGTAAGCCAAAACAGTTTTGCAAAAATATTTTTCAGGTTGCCTTGTCCATATAGTCAATTCAGACCAAAAACAGACAAGGCGGTGAGCCGAAGGCAGTTGTCATAAAAATCATTAGGACATTCAATGAATCATCAACAACAAACAACCATTTTAATGATTCACGGACTGTGGTGTGGGGCTTGGTGTTGGGAGCATTATCAGCGTTATTTTGAACAGCAAGGTTATCGCGTGATTGCGGTTGATTTGCCCTATCACGGAAATCACATTCAGCACCCGCACCCAAAATTAGCGATGGCAAGCATGAAAGATTATCTGCAATTTGTCATCGACATCATTCAATCATTAGATGAAAAGCCAATCGTCATAGGGCATTCTATGGGCGGATTGTTGGCACAAATGTTGGCAGCCAGAAATTTGGTTCAAAAAAGTGTATTGCTTTGTCCTGCACCGCCTGCTGGAATTTTGGCAATGCGACCTTCCATTCTCAAAACTTTTATGCCTGTGGTATTGATTCCCAATTTTTGGGCACAATCCATTCCTGTGCGATACGAAAGTGCAAAATACGCCGTATTGAACAAAATAGAGGATGAAGAAGAATCTCATCGCATTGTCAATCAAATGGGTTATGAATCGGGGCGAGTATTATTTGAAATCGGGGCTTGGGCAATGGATTTGCAGCACACCACTTTTGTTGATGCTAAAAAAATTCAAACGCCCATGCTGATTTTGTCGGCGGAATACGACAACATTATGCCTGCCAGTGTGGTTTGGGAAATTTATCAATATTACAAGCACACCGCTGAATATCACTGTTTAGACAATCACGCCCATTGGGTTTTAGGCGAAAAAGGTTGGGAAAAAATCTGTCAACAAATTCAGCAGTGGATTGAATAAGCATCATGCTTATCAAAACTCATGGATAGCACGAAACTTTTAAATTATTTCAGGCAGCCTGAAAAAACTTTTGAAAAATGGAAAATATAAAAACAGTTCAAGTTGTCTATCACCACAAAACACCGATGCCAGTTTGGCGGGTGTTTATAGAAAAAATCTATTTTCCATCGTGATATTGATAGCGTAAAATAATGCGTTTTACAGCGATGGACATCACAATCCATCAAATAACAACACACATTCATAAGGAAAATAACTATGGAACATACTCTTCCACAACTGCCATACGCAATGGACGCTTTGGCACCACATCTTTCCAAAGAAACCATGGAATATCACTATGGTAAACACCATCAAACTTACATCAGCAATTTGAATAAACAAATTCAAGGCACTGAATTTGAAAATATGCCTTTGGAAGACATCGTCCGCAAATCTTCTGGCGGTATTTTTAATAATGCGGCACAAACTTGGAATCACTCGTTTTACTTTTTAAGTTTTACGCCTAATGGACAAAAACAGCCGTCAGGTGCTTTGGCAGATGCGATTAACGCTCGTTTTGGTTCATTCGAACAATTTCAAGAAGCCTTCAATGCTTGTGCTGCTGGCACTTTTGGTTCAGGTTGGGCATGGTTGGTGAAAAAATCAGACGGCAGTTTGGATTTGGTTTCTACCAGTAATGCTGCTACGCCATTTACCGATACCACCTGCACTCCATTATTGGCATGTGATGTATGGGAACATGCTTATTACATCGACTATCGCAACAGCCGTCCCAATTATCTGAAAGGTTTTTGGGAAATTATTGATTGGAACAAAATCGCAGAACGCTTTGCGGCTTAAATCATCAATTCAAACAATCGGGCAGTCATCATCTGCCCGATTTTTATATATCAAGAATTTGCTGGAAAGTAGCAAAATAAGTGGGAAAAGTTTTGTTCACACATTCAGGGTGCCTGATGATGACATCAACGCCCAGTAAGCAAACCAAAGAAAAACACATCGCCATGCGATGGTCGTCATAAGTGTCAATCGCAATGCCAGAGTGAAGATGTTCTGGTGGTGTGATTTGAATACTGTCTTGGCTGGTTTCGACAATCGCTCCTAATTTGCGTAATTCGCACGCCATTGCGGCAATACGGTCGGTTTCTTTAACACGCCAACTGCCGATGTTGCGGATTACAGAAGTGCCTTTTGCTGCCAAAGCCATCACTGCGAATGTCATTGCTGCATCAGGAATCGCAATCGCATCAATATCAAAAGCAGGAAGTTGATGATTTTCAGATGAAGAAACTTCGACAAAATTTTCGCCCCACAGAACCTGTGCTCCCATTTTTTCTAAAAAATGCACAAATTGAATATCGCCTTGAATGCTGTTTTTTCCCACGCCATACACACGAATGGGCTTGTGCCCCAAAACGCCAGCAGCAAAAAAATACGAAGCACCAGAAGCGTCGCCTTCAACCCAAAGCGTTTCTGGTGCATGATAAACCGCGTTTTCAGGCAGCCTGAAAGATTGATATTGATGATTTTGAATGTTGATGCCAAAACGAGCCAGAAGATTTAAAGTCATGTTCACATAGGGTTTAGAAATTAAATCTCCTTTCACTTCAATTTCATAGGGCTTTTGTGCCAAAGGCAATGCCATCAATAAAGCGCTTAAAAATTGACTGGAAACCGAACCTTGCACCGTAACTTTGTGGACATCAGAAGGCGTAAACCGCCCAATTTTTAGCGGTGGAAATCCTGTGTTTTGCAAATAGTGAACTTCTGCCCCTGCTTGACGCAAAGCGTCAATCAAATCACCAATTGGGCGTTCGTGCATTCTTGGTACGCCGTGCAAATGATAATCTCCACCCAAAATGGATAAAACCGCCGTCAATGGGCGAAACGCCGTACCTGCATTACCCAAAAACAAATCGGCAGACGGTTTGAAATGAGCATTTTTCCCCGTAACCTGCAATGAACCATCTGCTTTTTCCTGTAAATCTACGCCCAATGCGATGAGTGCTTCTCGCATACGGTCGGTGTCATCAGAATGAAGCAAACCGTGAATTTGACAAACATTTTCCGCCAAAGCCGCTAATAACAAAACACGATTGCTGATGCTTTTGGAACCTGGCAAAGTAATAGAAGATGCTTGTGTTTGAGCAGATGTAAGGCGTAAACAGGGTGTGTTGGTCATAAAAAAGCCGTTGTTTTTAGATGATGAGTAAGATGATGTTGCGTAAGATGGTCGGAGTGAAAGGATTTGAACCTTCGACCCTCTCGTCCCGAACGAGATGCGCTACACTCCGACTTGGCACTCCCACGAGGATTCGAACCTCGGTTACCGCCATGAAAGGGCGATGTCCTAGGCCACTAGACGATGGGAGCAAATAATCGCCACAAAAGCGTTTTAATATAGGCTGTTTAAAGCCACATGTCAATATATTGCACTGCCGAATGACAAAATAAATCAAACACAAGATAATCGCCGACGGTGTCAAAATGATGATTGAATAATTAAGTAAACATCATTTAAAATCACATACTTTTTGATGTTTCATTTTCATGATGGAGCATCTATATTTTTAGTTTTCAGGCTGCCTGAAAATAGAATTATTCAAATTGCTACAAGGAAAAATCATGACAAATCCGAACACACTATACCAAGAGAAAAAAACAACTGCCGAAGAAGCTTTGCGTCTTTTGCGTGATGGCGATAGCATCGTTGTCCCCACTGGCGTTGGCGAACCACCTGCTTTGTTGACCGCCTTATCCAATCATCGCCGTGAATTTCATAACATTGATTTATGGCAACTGTTGCCACAACGCCCTTACGAATATTTAGACCCTGAAACGGTGGGAAATATCCATCATCGTTCATTCTTCGTGAGTGCTACTGTGCGTAAAGGAGCAAATGAAGGCTGGATTGATGTTTTGCCATGTCATTTTTCTGATATTCCTGACATGCTGGAATCTGGACAAGTACGCACTGATGTGGTTTTCTCCATTGCGTCATCCATGAATGAAGATGGTTATTTTGCGTTGAGTTTGGGTACAGACTACACCATGACTGCCATCAAAAAAGCACGGGCGATTGTTTTGGAAGTTAATCCCAATGTACCTTTCACCGAAGGTGATTGTCATATTCACATCAGCCAAGTTACGGCTTTAATTGAAGACAATCAGCCCATTTTATCTTTCCCAGAAGCACAATTTACCGAAACCGACATCGCTGTTGCCAAATATGTCAATGATTTGGTAAAAGATGGCGATACTTTACAAATTGGCTTTGGCAGTTTGCCTGATGCGATTGCAAAAAAATTGGCAGAAACCAAAAATGATTTAGGTATTCATACCGAAATCATTGCTGATGGCGTTATGGAATTGATTGAAAAAGGCGTTGCCACAGGTAAATACAAAACCTTGAAACCTGGTAAAGCATTGGCTACCTTCGCCGCAGGCAGCGAAAAATTATACCGTGCGATGCACCATCATCCCTCTTTGGAAATGCACCCTGCAACCTTTGTGAATAATCCATTTATCGCTTGTCAAAACGATAATTTAGTTGCTATTAACGGTGCGGTGGAAGTGGATTTCTTTGGTCAATGTGCGTCTGAAAGCATGGGAACTTATTTGTATTCCAGCACTGGTGGACAATTAGATTTTGTGCGTGCAGCCAATTTGTCCAAAGGCGGTCGTGCCATTATCGTTCTACCTTCCACAGCGAAAAAAGGTACTAAATCACGAATTCAACCTATTTTAGAACCAGGTTCAGCAGTATCCACCCACAAGAACGAAGTGGATTATGTGGTTACCGAATTCGGCGTAGCCCAACTGCGTGGCAAAACCATTCGTGAAAGAACGCACGAATTGATCAACATCGCCCACCCAAATTTCAAAGATGAATTGATTGAAGCGGCCAAAGCACGCCATTTGTGGTAAAAAACTTTTCAGGCTGCCTGTTTAATGTTCCAACAGGCAGCCTGAAAGACTTCCTGTAAAACTGGCATTTGCCGCACATTTTCTCCTTGCGTCCATAACTTTGGAACTCATTTCACATCAACCAGTTTTGCAAGGGGTTTTGAAAGTATTTTTATACGGGCATGATGTCCAACAGGCAAGCTGAAAAAACCTGCATATTGGATGCAGGTTTTTTGATGCCAATTTACAGCAAAAAATCTTTCAGCCTGCCATTTTAGGCAAGCTGAAAAATTTAAGCGGACGCTACGGTGATTTTTTCAATCAAAATCGAACCAATATCGTGCGAAGAGTGTGGTAATGCGTCATTGGCAATGCCTAAAATGTTGCGGAACATTTCGGACAAATTGCCAGCAATCGTCATTTCGTGAACGGGATAAGCAATCATACCGTTCTCTACCCAAAAGCCCGCAGCCCCACGAGAATAATCGCCAGTCAAAATATTCACCCCTTGCCCCATTAAATCGGTAATCAGCAAGCCTGTTCCCATTTGTTGCAGCAAGGTTTTTAAATCAGGCACAGTGGCTTGCAAAACCAAATGATGCAAACCGCCTGCATTGGCGGTGGAAACCATGCCTAATTTTTTCGCCGTGTAATGACTCAAAAAATAAGACTGTACTTCGCCATGCTGAATAATGTCGCGTGGAGCTGTTGCAATGCCGTCGTCATCAAAATAAGTGGTAGAAAAAGTGCGTTTTAAATGTGGTTCTTCACGCAAATGCACAAAATCAGGCATGATTTTTTTGCCCATTGCATCTTGTAAAAAACTGCGTTTACGATACAAAACACTGCCACTTAATGCTTTGGTTAAATGAAAAATCAAACTGCGTGCTACATTACGCTCAAAAATAACAGGATAAACCCCAGTTTTCAGGCTGCCTGAATGCAATCGAGCCAAAGTGCGTTTGGCGGCAATAGAACCCACTTCTTCGGGGGTTTGTAAATCTTCATGCGACCGAGCGTAATCGCCCCAAGATTCGCGTTGCATGCCTTGTTCATCTGATGCAACAGCAGTACAAGAAAAACCATGCCGCGTCCGTTTATCGTATGCACAAAAACCGTGCGTATTGGCGTACACCGATTGCCCATGATGGACCGAAACAGAAGCCCCATCGCTGTTGCTGATTAAAGCATCTTCCGAAAGAGCAGCATCTTCACAACGCAAAGCTAATTGCGTGGCATCTTCTGGTGAAATACGCCATTCATGATAAATGTCCAAATCACCGATATTTTTTGCCATTCGTTCGGCAGGTGCTAACTCGGCACAAGCGTCTTCTTCTGAATAGCGAGCAATGGCAACAGCGGCTTCTGCTGTTGTTTTTAAAGAAGCAGGAGAAAAATCCGTAGTGGAAGCTACCCCTTTGCGATGCCCCACATACGCCATGATTTCTAAACCTGTATCCTGTTGATATTCAATGTTTTCCAACTTTTGCAAACGAACAGAAATATCTTGTCCTACGGATTCATAAACATCGGTTTCGGCACTGGTCGCACCTGCTTGACGGGCAAGATCGAGCATTGTAGAAGCAATGTCGATGAGTTTTTTTTGAGAATAAATGAACATGGGCTATTGGCAAAATTGAGAAATCGTTATAGAATACATTCCTTTCAAGATTGCGGAAGCGTGGCAGAGCGGTTGAATGCAGCGGTCTTGAAAACCGTCGAAGGGTTAAACCTTCCGTGAGTTCGAATCTCACCGCTTCCGCCAGTCAATCTTAAAAGTCGGCATTTTCTCATATTCCCATCATTCATTCAATCACGAAACTACTGCAAAACAGCCATCTGTAAGATGTTTCTTTGCATTGCATGACTTGCAAAATAAACTTATATAAATTTTCAGGCTGCCTGATTGTCTGTATTTCATCAAAGCATTACAATCGTCTTCATGATTGGATGTTCATAAGGGAAACCTGCCATGACGATGATTAAAATCCTGATTGCTTTGCTGGTTTTGGTCAATCCTTTAACCGCCGTGCCGATGTTTTTAAGTCTGACTTCCGACAATACACGGCAAGAGCGTTTTCAAATTGCTCGTACTGCTACCACTGCTATTTTTTTAGCGATTGTGTTTTTTGCATTGTTCGGCAATAATTTACTCAAAATTTTAGGCATCAGTATTGGCGCATTCCAAGTGGGGGGTGGTATTTTGGTATTGCTGATTGCAATCGCCATGATGAATGCCCAAGAACATCCTACCAAAACCAAAGCCGAAGAACATTTGGAAGCAGAAACCAAAGCCAGCATTGCCGTAGTCCCGCTGGCGATTCCACTGTTGATTGGACCAGGTTCAATTTCTACGGTCATTATTTACGCATCATCTGCATCGTCTTGGTGGGCGATTGTCCAAATTATCATTGCAGGTGGCATAGTTGCGTTATTGTGTCTGATGGCGATGTTGTCTGCCGACAGAATTAGCGGTTTTTTAGGACAAACGGGCATTAACATCATCAACCGCGTCATGGGTATGCTTTTAGCTGCGTTATCCATTGAAATTATCGTTGCAGGCATTAAAGCCCTATTTCCTGACTTACAATAAACCCCTTGCAAAACTGCCATTCGCAATACATTTGTTTGTTGCAAAAACTCGCCTATATGTGATGTCTTCGTTTTTAGTTTTGCTTTGCTCGCAGAAACTCGTTTTGACTTTGTCAAAACTTCGTTTTAGCTTCGCAGAAACTCGTTTTAGCTTCGCAGAAACTCGTTTTGACTTTGTCAAAACTTCGTTTTCAGGCTGCTTGTGGAAAACTATTGGGGCTGTATTAGATTAGCCCAAAAAATTGTTAAATTCCACACCATTTCGCAAGGTTTTGAGTTGCTGTCTTGGTGTCCCATAGTTAAATCTAAACTCACATTCTTTCAAGAAAAGTGGGAAAGATTTGCGGTCAATGCCATTATA
>JAGCOT010000058.1 GCA_017645365.1 Neisseriaceae bacterium | reverse complement strand
CATCGGCTTCTTGCAATAAATGATACTCTATTACCTGCCTTGTTTTTTTGTAAAACAATGCCGCAGAATTGGGGTTAATCTGCAAAATATCGGCTGCACTTCTTGCTGTAACTTCTAATACAAAAAATTCAAGCAGTTTCTTCTGTACAGATTTCTTTAATTTACAATGTGTTATCTTCATTTTTGCAGTCTATCATAACTGCTAATCTAATACAGCCCTAAGATTTTTTAAATCATCATGTTGCCAATGGGTTTGCGATGACAAATTTTTCAAAATGACAGCATAAGCAGGTATAATAGTGGGCTTATTTTATCTTAAATTATTCGGGAAATTTTTATGGAAGAAGAACAAAAGAAATCTCGCAAGGCGGTTCCAGTAGCCATGACTACTGATGATGGTAGTGATGTGGCTCAATATGGCTTGTGGGGTGCTTTGGGTGCTGCTGCATTGGTTGTTTTTGGTACAGTGCTTGCTTTGGGCATGTGGAGTATGAATCAAGGAGATGCTACGGCAGATGCTAACAATCAAGCAATTGTGGCACAGGGAAACACCGCAGATTTCATTGCCGATGATGAATCTAAAATCATTGTTGAAGACGGCGTGGTGAAATTTTACTTTGCAACAGGTACTTCTGAATTGGCAGAGCACGCTGATATTTTCTTGGAAGATGTGGTCAATGGCGTGATTCAGGACAATAAAAAAGCGATTATTTCAGGTTTTGCGGACAGTACTGGGGATGCTCAATTAAACGAAGAACTGTCCAAAAAGCGTGCGTTTGCAGTTCGCGATGCTTTGTTAGAATTGGGTGTTCCTGAATCATATATTGAAATGCGTAAGCCAGAAAATATTACTGGTACAGGCAGTAATGCTGAAGCGCGTCGTGTAGAAGTTGTTTTGGAATAAAATCAAGCCTTTTGTATTAAGCATTCATCAACAGGGCTGATGGAGACCCCTGCAAAACTGGCATCTGTGGCACATTTCTTCGTTGTGCGTTGCTCGAAAAACATAGTCTTTCTATTGGTTATATCTTCGTTTTTCTGTGCTGCTACAACTTTGAACTCTTCACACATCTACCAGTTTTGCAGGGGTCTCTGATGGAAAATCAGCCCTGATGATTTTTATTGATAATCTTCATTCAAATAGCAAATTCGATTGGGTAAAAAATATGAGTCAACAATTAACCATCGCTTTGTCCAAAGGACGCATTTTTGATGAAACTTTACCCATGCTGGCACAGGCGGGGATTGTTCCTAATGAAAATCCAGAAACATCTCGCAAGTTGATTATTGATACCAATCATCAAGACATTCGTGTGGTGATTGTGCGTGCCAGTGATGTGCCTACTTATGTCCAATATGGTGCGGCGGATTTCGGTATTGCGGGGAAAGATGTGTTGATTGAACACGGTGGAAGTGGATTGTATCAACCGATTGATTTAAAAATTGCTCAATGTCGCATGATGGTTGCTGTGCGTCAAGGTTTTGATTACCGAAAAGCTTCTCAACCAGGTTGCCGCTTGCGTATTGCTACAAAATATCCGCATATTGCCCGCGAGCATTTTGCCAGTAAAGGTGTTCATGTGGACATCATCAAATTGTATGGTTCTATGGAATTAGCCCCTTTGGTGGGCTTGTCTGATGCTATTGTGGATTTGGTTTCCACTGGGAATACATTAAAAGCCAATCATTTGGAGGCAGTGGAGCATATTGCAGATATTTCCAGCCGTTTGATTGTGAATAAAGCATCTTTAAAACTGAAATACAACCTCATTCAACCCATTATTGAAACATTTAAGCAAGCCGTAGCGGCATCATCTTGAAGAAACCCCTGCAAAACTATCATCTGTGGCATATTTCTTCGTTGTGCTTTGCTCACAAACTCGCCTAATTCATTGTTATGTCTTCGTTTGTTGTGCTACTACAACTTTGAATGATGCTCACATCTGCCAGTTTTGCAGGGTTTTCTTAAATTCTATGATTGAAAAGGTTGCATTGTGTCGTTAGGTGTTTTTTTTATTCTATTATTGGTTGGCAGTATTTCTGGTATTGTGGCAGGGATTTTGGGCATTGGTGGCGGTATTTTGATTGTGCCTGTTATTGTTTATTTATTACAACACCAATCCACACAGTTGCTACATCTTCAACATATCGCAGTGGGGACATCGTTTGCCATTATGATTTTTACAGGCATCAGCAATGCCCGTGCCCAGCATCGACATCACAACATTGATTGGTCGATGTTTCGTAAAATCATTGGCGGTATCGTTTTAGGAATCCTGATAGGCAGTTTGTTTGCTGCACAATTATCTGAAAAAGTATTGCGTATTTTCTTTATTATTTTTCTGTATGCTATGGCGATTAAAATGTGGATGCAACCGCCCATGCCTGATGCACATCAAACCAGTCAGAAACTGATTTTCTCCGTCGGTACAGGAATAGGCTTGCTTTCCAGTTGGTTGGGCATTGGTGGAGGCATGATGACTGTTCCTTTTCTTAATTATTGCGGCGTCAATTTGCACAAAAGCATAGGAACTTCTGCACTGGTAACATTGCCATTGGCGATTGCAGGAACTTTGTCCTATCTGATTGCAGGCTGGAATGTACAAGGGCTTCCTGAATATACGATTGGTTTTATTTATTTACCAGGATTATTGATATTGGCTTGTTGTACCATGATTTTTGCCCCAGTAGGCGTACGCATTGCCAAACACCTTTCTGAAAATACCAAACGATATGCATTTATTGTATTGGTGATGATTTTGGCATTGGATATGACTAGAAAATTTTTATGGCAATAAGTTATTCAATCATAATAACAACAGGCAACCTGAAATTGATGCAACTTTCAGGCTGCCTGAAAGAAACCTAACAAAACTGTTATCTGTATTTTTTGTTGTGCATTGTTTTTAGGATTCCTTTGGGCAGAAAGAAGTTTTGTTGAGGCGAGTTTTGTAGAACTCTTTATCTGTGTTATTTTGCCGATTGCTCACAGGCAAGTTCTCTAAAACCATTTATGCTTTTTGCGGTACAGTTGATTTACAGTAAAACCATGCAGCCTTACTTCGCCTTGTCTGCTTTTACCATGAGACGATTATAAAACTGATGGGGCTGTATTAGATTAGCAGTTATGATAGACTGCAAAAATGAAGATAACGCATTGTAAATTAAAGAAATCTGTACAGAAGAAACTGCTTGAATTTTTTGTATTAGAAGTTACAGCAAGAAGTGCAGCCGATATTTTG
>JAGCOT010000057.1 GCA_017645365.1 Neisseriaceae bacterium | reverse complement strand
GACCGCAAATCTTTCCCACTTTTCTTGAAAGAATGTGAGTTTAGATTTAACTATGGGACACCAAAACAGCAACTCAAAACATTGCGAAAATGGTGTGGAATTTAACAATTTTTTGGGCTAATCTAATACAGCCCCAAAAATAAAGTCAGAGAATGGTTGTAATGCCGTTTTCTGACTTTGTTTTATCAATAAATCAGCGTTTCAGGCAGCCTGAATTGTTTTGAGTAGTGTTTTTAATACTATCATCTTGATTTTGTTGTGTAATATTTTCAGGCAGCGTGCTTTGTGTTTGCTTCAATTCTCTATCCATTTCTTGACGAACTTTTATGTGTGATTTATCAAACGCTTTGAAAAAATCTTGTCGAAACTCACCTAATTGTTTCAGCGTACAATTTTTGCCTTGCTTGTATTTTTCTTCCACTTCTTGCTTTGTGCTGTGAGCGATTTCTTCATAAGCAGGCGTATAAGGCGGAATTCTTTCAGCGTAAATAGACATAAACACTTGATAGGCTTTATCTTTTTCTAATGGTGCATTTTCCATACGCCATTGCCTTAAATCATTTTCGTTATAAGCCTGATTATTTTGCGGCGGCGTTGCTTGTGTATTGTTGCTTTTATTGAAAATATTTTTCACCATATCGATTGTTTGTGAAATAAATTTTTTCAATTTCTCTTGCAATTTATGAACAAATGGCGTATTATCATACTCACGAACGGCGACAAACAGGTTCTGCCTCGGCTGGCAACAGTTATCGGGGACAGCGGCAATCGAAGCCCTCCAAGGAACTTGTAAGTCGCCGTTGGTCTTATTCTGATTAACAGTAATATGTGAGTTCTGTTTCGGCTGGCAACAGTTATCGGAAACCGCGGCAATTGAAGCCCACCAAGGAACTTGCATATTACTGTTAGTTTTTACTGGTTCTCACACCGAATTGATTTTGGCTGGCTTGTGGGGAGCTCGCGGACAAGCGATTCCGAATATGGAAGAGAAAATTCAATCGTATTGTCAAAACACCGCTTTGCATCAGCGTTTTGCGGATCAATATTTTTTACGCGACTGTGTTTGGGCGTATGTGCGACAAAATCTTTACGCATCGGATCGCATTTTTGATTTTGGGGCTACGCATCCTTTTGATGATGAATATTTTGATTACAAAACAAATCATATCGGTTGTGCCGAAACGCAAGCACAATTTCATATTCCCGTTTCTTTGCCAGAAGATACTGTTGTATTTTGGACACTGCATACACGCATTTCTCCTTTGTTAAAGCCGAATGGCGATTGGCATATTTTGGACGAAGAACGCATTGTTTGTACCTATGCAACCACTGTCAAAGAGGGGCGTATTCACGGCAATATTCCTCGCCGTTATGCACGCGGTGTCAATGAAGGCTATGCACGGATTACTTTTCAGGAATAAACATCACTCTGATATAATCAACCGTTTATTTGTTCAGGCAGCCTGAAAGTGTATTACATTGCTTTTTTCTTTTTTTATGCTTTCTGTGAGTTGATAACGCTTGGTGCGGCTTTTGATGCGTTTGGCGTTTTGCTTACTTTAATGTGGCTGTTTTTGATGATGGCTTTGGGAATGTGGATGTTGCATCCTGTGGGTTTATCGACCGTATGGGCAACATTAGGCAGCCAGAAAAAAGAAAATACATCGTGGTATCAGCACTTGTTTCCCATGCGATACATGATTGCGGCATTGCTTTTTATCGCACCTGGTTTATTGAATGACCTTTTCGGTTTATTGCTGTTAATTCCTTTCAGGCTGCCTGAAAGATTTTCTCATTCATCATCCAATAAAGATGATTCTGTGATTGATGCAGAATTTCGCGAAATTCACGACACACAACTGCCCCATCAAGGGCAAGAAAAATAATGATATGAACGCATTGATAAAACATATTTTAACTTCGCTGCTTTTGGGCTTGTGCATTATGCCTTGTGCGGCAGTTGCAGAAAATCAAAATGATATGCTGAATGAAGCATTATCTCGTTATGAAAATCTTAATTATGTTAACGATTTATACGCACAACCGCTAAAACCTGCCAAACGCATGGCACCTGTGGTTGCAGGCAATACGCAAAGCACCGTTGCAACTGCTCAAAACAATATTTATTCGTTTGAGCAAAGTTCTTCTAATTTGGATTTATGGAAAAAAATGCGTAGTCGTTTTTCCATGTCCGACAACATAGCACCAGATACCGTTGCCCAGTTTGAGCGTTATTATCAAAACCGTCCTGATTATTTTGGACGCATTGTTTTGCGTGGTTCTCCTTATTTATTCCACATTTTGAATGAAACCGAAAAACGCGGCATGCCAGGTGAAATTGCCTTGCTGCCCATGATTGAAAGTGCTTTTGTAACACAAGCCAAATCAGGGGCAGGTGCATCGGGTATTTGGCAATTTATGCCCAAAACGGGTAAAGCATACGGCTTAAAGCAAAATCATTGGTACGATGGACGCAATGATATTTATGCTGCTACGGATGCTGCTTTGGATTACTTACAACAACTTTATCGCATGTTTGGGGATTGGGCGTTGGCATTGGCAGCGTATAACGCAGGCGAAGGTCGTGTTGCCAGAGCACAAAGAAAAGCCATCGAGCAAGGCATTGAGCCCATTTATGAAAATTTGGATTTACCCAAAGAAACCAGAGAATATGTTCCCAAGCTATTGGCGGTGCGTAATTTAGTACGCAATCCATCGTCTTTCGATATGACTTTGAAAAAAATCGACAACAAAGCCTATTTCGAAGTGGTACACATTGATCAGCCAATGGATATGGAAGTGATTGCGGATTTGGCAGAAATTTCCATAGATGAATTACACCGTTTAAATCCTGGTCATCGAGTACCTGTTTGGGTGCCACAACCAGGTCGAAAATTATTATTGCCCAAAAAATCAGTGGCAACTTTTAAACGCAATTTATCCACCGCCGAACCCGAATCATTATTATCATGGAAGCCGATTCGCGTTACGGAAAACAATGTCAAATTATCGACCGTTGCCGCCCAATACGGAATGTCTTTGAGCGAATTAAAAAGCATCAACCGCCTTAAAGCGGATGCCGTAGGCAAAGGGACGGTTTTATTGGTATCGAATGAACGCGAAGATGACGACAACAATCAAATGGACGAAATTGATTGGGATGAGCCAGTACAAATTGTTGCGGTGAAAGTTGCCTCTGATGGAAGCAAAAAAGCTAAAAAACAAACGGTTCGCTATGGCACGATTAAAATCAAAAAAGGCATGACTTTAAGTCGCATCGCCAAACGCTACGGCATGACAGTTGCAGAACTGAAAAAACTCAACGGCATGAAATCCAACCGCGTTTCGATTGGCAAAAGTTTAAAAGTCAAGGCATCGGGTTCCGTTTCTGCCAAAAATGCTAAAAATGCGAAGAATGCTAAAAATACTAAAAATGTCAAAGGAAAAGCAGGCAAAGCCGTAAGCAAAAACAATAAATCGAATAAGGTAAGCAATAAAAAGGGCAACAAGTCTGGCAAAGCGGCTGCCAAATCAAGCAAAACGGCAAATAAAACAGCCAGCAAAAACACCAGCAAGAAGAAGAAAAAATAAGGGGCTGTATTAGATTAGCAGTTATGATAGACTGCAAAAATGAAGATAACACATTGTAAATTAAAGAAATCTGTACAGACGAAACTGCTTGAATTTTTTGTATTAGAAGTTACAGCAAGAAGTGCAGCCGATATTTTGCAGATTAACCCCAATTCTGCGGCATTGTTTTACAAAAAAACAAGGCAGGTAATAGAGTATCATTTATTGCAAGAAGCCGATG
>JAGCOT010000056.1 GCA_017645365.1 Neisseriaceae bacterium | reverse complement strand
GGTGCTGATGAAAAATATTTTAACATTTGACTTGTTTCAACAGATTTGTATGTGTACAATCCAAAAGTGTTGTGATTTTGTTAATTTTCAAAATGGAGAGTGTCTAATGTTCAACAAATCAGTTTTTACCGTCTTGGCGAGCGAAAATCGTTCAAGAGAATTTCAGGCAGCCTGAAATAATCATTGCGAGCCGTAAGAAATCATAGCAGTAATCTTAAAGTTACGGAGAGCAAAAGTTTCAGACAAGCTGAAAAGATTTAGATAAGGCATCAATCCAAACGAGCCAAACCGCCTAAAAGGTTAAATTTAAGTTCCACATAAACCCAATGTAAAGGAGATGATTAAAATGTTCAACAAATTGATTAAAGTAGTTACCGTTGCCCACTTCTCTCTTTGGACTGGGTCAATTCATTGGATTGATGAAAATGATGAATTGAATAGAAACTTTCAGGCTGCCTGAAAATTTGAAATAGGAGAATTTATGAGTGGATTTCAATACATTATTTTAGCCTATGCTCTATATTTAATTTATTCAGGCATAAGCAATAAGCGAAAATTGAAAAATCCAAATCCTGTTTTTCCTGATGATGAAGTAAATGTATTATTTACGAAGATTGATAAAACTTTGAAATTATGTTCAACAATATGTATATTTTTAGGGTTGTTGATTGCATTCGTAATGTTTATAGATGCAGTATTTGATTTTAAACAACTAACTATTGATTGCATTAAGTGTATTAGGATAGGTAATTTTTCTTTTTGGTCAGCATTTATAATATTTTGCTTATCTGTTTTTCTTATTTTATTAAGCGGAAGATCATTTGGGATCGCAGGTAATTTGAGTGGATTAAAAGAAGAAATAAAGGCACATTATAAATGTCAAAATTTCAGGAAAATGGACGATTGGATTGATGATTACAATCTCGAAAATTATCTTGGTAATGCTGAAACAATGAAATGGAATATGAAAAAATTTCTTCTTCATTATTATGATTTTATGAAGCCTGGATTGTATATTTACTATACATCTTTACTTCTTTTTACATTGGCATACATATGTGGTTCTACATATATGTCATAGTGGTAGATATTATTAGACAAATAATATCGTTTTTAACATTAACATTAGGAATTTTATTATGCCTTCATTTTCAGAATGTGCTAAAAGAGAGTGGTTTTCAGATGGTCTGAATGGTTCTTCCAGTGCAACTGCTTTTTTATCATTGTTTGCAACAGCCTTTGGCAAAAAAGTTTTTCCATCTAACACAGTGAATCATTTGGCTACACATTTAATTTCCAAATCAGGATTGGTTGCTTCAACTGCCAATTTATTCTCAAAAATTGGAAAAGGTGAAGCAACCTCTTCAGATTGGGGTGGATTTTTTAATTCTTTGCTCGATGCATCACTAACATTTGCACAGTTAGTTGCTGGGAAAACACCATTTGGACTTGGTTTAACAGCAATTGCAACAGCAACACAATTACTTGCTCCAATTGTTCCTTGTATGCTTGAAAAAGATCTACCCACTCCCCCTGACAAAGACGATGCAGAAAAAGTCAAATCCCCCCTTGCCATTGACCTTGACGGAGACGGCATTGCGACTTATGCCCTGAAAAACGGCGTTTTCTTTGACATTGACGCAGACGGATTTGCTGAAAAAATGGCTTGGCTTAATGGCAAAGACGCATTTTTATCGATTGATAAAAACGGCAACGGCGTAATCGACAATGCGACCGAACTTTTTGGTGATTTAACCGCTGAAAATGGTTTTGAAGCCTTGAAAGCACTCGACACCAACGGCGACGGCATTATTGACGCTAACGACATCGCTTGGGAGCAACTTTTATTGTGGCAAGACGCTATCAATGACGGCGTATCGCAAGAAAATGAACTTATCACCGCCGCAGACGCAGGTATCGCCTACATCGAATTAAACTATACAAATCAAGATGTTACCGATGAAAACGGCAACCAACACCGCCAAACCGCCACCGTTCATTGGCAAGACGGACACACCACCGTTATCGAAGACATTTGGTTTCAAACCAACCAAGCCCAAAGCATTGATTTAACAGGCTTAAATGTTAGCGATGAAGAGTGGGCAGAACTTGCCGAATTGCCTTATATTGATGCTTTTGGCAATGTTCATCACTTGTGGATTGCAATGAGCCAAGACGCTGTATTAAAAGACATGGTCAAAGAATATATTTCCGCCGATACCACCGCTCGTGCCGATTTGCTGGACAACCTGATTTATCAATGGACGGGCAGTGCGGATGTTGATCCTTATTCTCGTGATCCCAATAAAGCAGGTTACGGTCATGTGATGGACGCTCGTCAGTTGGTTTCGTTGGAACATTTGATTGGCGAAGATTATCTTGGTACTTGGTGTTGGGGCGAACGAGATCCTAATCCACATGGCAAGGCTGCTCCTTTGCTTATTGCAGAATACAATAAATTTAAAGATTATGTCGCTGCTCAAATTTCTGCACAAATGGATTATCCAGAAATTTTTACGCCGATTTTCTTACAAACTTTTGATGAAGAAACGCAAACAT
>JAGCOT010000055.1 GCA_017645365.1 Neisseriaceae bacterium | reverse complement strand
TTCTGTTTTCCATTCTTTTTGGTGCGTTTAGAGCCGCAAAAAAAGCATTTTTTGTGTTCAAAGTATTTGACCTTCCTAAAAAGCAATAATGATAAGGTGTTCAGCGTTTTTTAGCACCTTTTTTGTTACTTATGCCCAAAATCAAAACATCATCGGTTGGGCGATGAGTGAGAAATTAGACGGTGTGCGTGGATTTTGGGACGGCAAAGCATTGTACAGTCGGCAAGGAAATCGTTTTCACCCCCCTGAAAATTGGACAAAAAATTTTCCGCCATTTGCATTAGATGGTGAATTATTCAGTAGTCGCGGACAATTTGAGCAAATTTCCGCCACAGTTCGTTCCAATCATCAAGATTGGCAGAATATTCAATTATTTGTGTTTGATGTCCCCAATGCACAAGGCGATTTATTCCAACGCTTGAAAGTCGCCCAAGATTGGAAAAACAGGCACCCTGAAAGCCATTTTCAAATTATTCCGCAACATCTTGTGCAATCACGGCAACAAGCACAAGATTTTTTTAGTCAAATAGAGAAGCAAGGCGGGGAAGGTGTGGTTTTTCGCAACCCCCAACTGCCCTATCAGGCAGGCAGAAGTGCAGGTTTTTTAAAATGGAAACCGCAATACGATGACGAATGTACCGTGATCAAACATTATGCTGGCAAGGGTAAAAATGCAAGCGTAATGGGTTCTTTACTGTGTGAAAACAAGCATGGGCAATTTCGCATTGGTTCAGGTTTTAAAGATAAAGACCGAAAAAATCCACCGCCGATTGGCACTCAAATCACTTACCGTTATCGCGGTTTTACTAAAAATGGTAAGCCTAAATTTGCCACTTTTCTTCGGCAGTATCAAGAATGATTATTAAAGCAATTCCTTACAAAGATGGCGAAAAAACCGCAAGATATTGCATCATCATTTTTTAAATAAACCTTTTCAGGCTGCCTGAATTTCCGTCTATAATTCGCCATTTTTTGTACGAGGAGACTTTGGTATGACTTTTTCGCAGTATATTTCTACACTTCCCAAGCGTTATTTTATTACCGCCTTTTCTGGCATGGCACAGGGTTTGTTTGTAACGCTTATCGCTGGCACTATTTTGACACAAATTGCAGGTTGGATAGGTGCAGAAACTGGCATTGGTCATCTGTTGTCGCAAATTGCGGCGATTGCCAAAAGTTTAATGGGGGCAGGGATTGGCTTGGGCATTGCTTATGCTTTGAATAAAGGAAAATTACTCACCTTTTCTGCGATTGTGGCAGGTTTGGCAGGGGCTTTTGCAGATAAACTGATTTCTGGCGACGGTTTTTCACAACTTACATTGGGATTACCAGGCAATCCGATTGGAGCTTATGTGGTTACGATGTTGGTAGTGGAATTGGTGGCTTTATATGAAGGCAAAAGCAAACTGGACATTATTCTTGTCCCATTGGGAGTCATGTTTTTAACCGCAATGGGTGTTTATCTTGCTTTGCCGTTTATTTGGGCGGTCAGCAAATTAGGGATTGTGATTGCGATGGCAACCAATGCGGCACCTTTTATGATGGGGGTTACCGTTGCAGTAATTATGGGTATTTTATTGACCATGCCAACATCATCAGCCGCGATGTGGATTGCAGTCGCAGCACCTGTGCTTAATGGTTTTACGAATGGCAACATTGGGCAGACTGAATACGATGCCATGCTTTTGGCAGGCGGTGCAGCAACAGTTGGTTGTGCTTGTCATATGGTTGGATTTGCGGTAGCGAGTTTTCGTGAAAACGGCGTTAGTGGTTTAATTTCACAAGGCATTGGTACCAGTATGTTGCAAATTCCCAATGTCATGCGAAAACCAATCATCATGTTGCCGATGATTATTTCATCTGCGATTTGCGGTGCTTTATCCACTTGTGTTTTTATGCTCAAATGTGGTTCTGCTGGTGGCGGAATGGGGACATCTGGTTTAGTGGGCGTTTTTGATTTATTCAATTTCACCAAAGGCAGTTGGGGCGTTTTGGGCATTATTTTACTGATGTTTGTCTTGCCCGCTTTGCTGAATATTGTGATTTCGGAATGGATGCGTCGCAAAAATTGGATTACTTTTGGCGATATGAAATTAGACGACTAAATCATGCTACAAACAGGAAAACAACGCATTGACCAAGAACCCGCTTTCTTACTGACTTCTGTCCCTTGGCGAGAAAGCAGTTTGCGAGTGGAAGTTTTCAGTCGTCATTACGGGCGTTTATCCTTACTGGCACGCAGTGCCCGCAAAAGGCAATCTGAATTGCGAGGGATCTTGGTGCCTTTTGTGCCGATTTCTTTATCGTGGTATGGTGTGAATGAATTGCGTACTTTACATCGTGCTGAATGGATTGGCGGTTGGGGGCAGCCCAAACAACTCAACTTATTAAGTGCCTTGTATGTCAATGAATTGGTACTCAAAATGACTGCACGCGAAGACCCTTGCGAAACTTTATTTGATGCTATTTCTGGGGTGATGCAAACCTTGTCTACTGCATCGCACATTCAGGGTGCCTTACGCATATTTGAATGGCAGTTATTGCAATCTTGCGGTTATGCACCAGACATCACCAGCGACATCAACGGCAATCCCATTGATGATGACGCCACCTATCTCATGCAGCCTGAAAGCCCGCCTATCTTTGCGGGAAATACTCATGATGACGCCATCATGGTTCACGGAGGCACCCTGAAAGCTTTAAGTAAACAAGATTTTCAAAGTGATGAGGCACTGCGTGAAGCCTTAATTTTAAATCGCATGTTTTTCAATTTCAGGCTGCCTGAAAATCTATGCAGTCGCAGAATCATGCAACAGCTGATGCAATATTAAAACTTCAAACACACCACAGACATTTGCTGTCAGAGTTTCAGATTAAGTCAATATGTGGTATCTTTCAGGTTAAGATTTTTTGCAAATTATAGGACTTTATCTGATGAAAACCATGTCTCTTATCATCAAATTATTGATTCTTACTGTATTATTATTCTTTGCATTAAAAAATACTCATGTTGTTCCATTTTATTGGGCATCAGAACATTCCGTACAATATCCTTTAATTGTTTTTTTATTGATTGCCTTCGCCACAGGGGCTTTGTTGGGCGTTTTGGCGATGTTTGGGCGTGAATGGCGTTTGCGAAGCAAAATGCGTAGCATGCAACGCACGCACAAAAAACAAGAGCAAGCCACAGAAAAACGCTTGCAAGAAGAAATTGCACAACTTGAAAATCAAATTTCCGCAGAAAATACACATGAATAATACTTTAACTTTATGGTGGCTGATTCCCGTTATTCTTCTGCCTTTATTTTTTGCCATGGGTTGGTTTGTCGCACGCGTGGATATGCGTACTGTTTTAAAGCAAGCCAAATCTATTCCTGACGGTTTTTATCGAGCATTGGATGCTCTCATCGACAGAAAAACCAATATTGCCACCCAATCTTTGAATGAAGTCATCGAACAACAGCGTTTCAATAAAAACGACACAGGGGCTTATGAGTTGATTTTGAGTTTGGGAAAACTTTATCGCCAACGCGGAGAAAACGATAAAGCCGTTGCTTTACATCAACAATTACTGACATCGCCCGATATGATTGGCGAGCGTTATCATCGTTTGCAATTTGAATTGGGACAAGATTTTCAAAATGCAGGTTTGGTCGACCGTGCTGAATTTCAATTTGAGCAGTTGGTTGATACCGATATGGCAAAAGAGGCGTATGAAGTTTTGTTGCATATTTATCAACAAGACCGCGACTGGCTTAAAGCGATTAAAATTGCCGAACAACTCACCAAAGGCAATATCAGCTATCAATTTGAAATTGCCCAGTTTTACTGTGAATTGGCTCAAAATGCCGTTTTTCATTCCGATTTAGAGGAAGCTCTACGCTATGTTCAGGCTGCCTTAAAAACCAATCGAAAATGCACGCGTGCCAATATGATTTTGGGCGATATTGAATATGAGCAAAAACATTTTCAGGCTGCCATTGATGCTTATTCTGCCATTGAACAGCAAAATCACGAATATTTAGGCATGATTGCCGAGCGATTGTATCAATCATATGAAGCACAAAATCAAGCACAAGAAGGTTTGAATATTTTAATTGGCTATGCCAAAACCTTTCCGCAATTAGACATACATCACATCATCTACGAAAAATCGTTAGGCTTATACGGCGAACAATACGCCAGAGAGCAAATCATCGAATTGATTCGTATGCGACCAGATTTACAAGGCGTTTATCATTTGTTGGGCATTAAAATCACAGAACTCAATCCCACATGGAAAGCAGATGTGGACATGATGCGACATACAGTAGGACGGTATTTGCAAAAAGCGATGATGTATCGTTGTCGGCATTGTCATTTTAAATCGCAAGTGTTTTTTTGGCATTGTCCCGCCTGTAATAAATGGGAAACTTTTACCCCCAATCGAATTGAAGTCTAAAACGCATATTGTTTTTCAGGCAGCCTGAAAAAACTATGTTGTTTTCAGGCAACCTGAAAGAATTTAATCGCATTTCTTTGATTGAAGATTTTACGCAAAGTCATTATTTTTGTTACAATGTCGAAATTGTTTGCAAGCCAAGTGGCTTGCCTTTTTCTTTGTGAGTATTAAAAATATACACAGGAGTATTCATGCAAAAAAATCCATTAACTGTGCGTGGGGCACAATTATTAAAAGAAGAATTGGCACATTTAAAAAGTGTCGTTCGTCCAGAAGTCATTGCAGCGATTGCGGAAGCTCGTTCTCATGGCGATTTGTCTGAAAATGCCGAATATGACGCTGCCAAAGAACGCCAAGCGTTTATCGAAGGTCGCATCAAAGAATGTGAAGCCAAATTGGCGAATGCACAAATCATCAATCCATTAGACATTGACGCCAATGGCAAAATTGTTTTTGGTGCCACAGTTACCATCGAAGATTGCGATAGTGCAGAACAATTTACCTATCAAATTGTTGGCGAAGACGAGGCCGATATTAAAAACAATCTGATTTCAGTAGGCAGTCCCATTGCACGCGGTTTGATTGGCAAAGAAGAAGGTGATGTTGCCGAAGTTTTAGCCCCCAACGGCAAACGCGAATACGAAATTGTCGAAGTGAAATACATTTAAAGGAAAACACACCGTGCGTATGATTTTGGAAACTTGCTGTATTGTGGCATGGTTGGGAATGTTGTTGGTGGCAGGTTATGTGGTGGCTCCGATTTTATTCGCCCATCTGCCCAAAATGACCGCAGGCAATATTGCAGGAGAACTTTTTCATTATGTTTCCTACACAGGCATGGTGGCAACGGTTTGTTTATGGTTTTCAGGCTGCCTGAAAAAAGGTTTTAAAGTCTATTTGTCCAGTTTTAAATCTTCTTGTTTATTGGCAGCATTTTTGTTGATGATGATTAATGAATGGCTGATTACCCCTGTGATTGTTGCCCTGAAAACCAAAGGTGTACACATTCTTCATCAAACATTAGGCGGAAGTTTTGCCGCATGGCATGGGGCTTCGCAAATCATCTATCTTTTAACTGCCATATGCGGTGTATTGTTTATGATGGCTTGGGCAAAAGAGTTACGGTCATGAAATTGACACTGCTTTTCAGAACTTATTGTTCATTATGCACCACCATGCAAAAAGAGATTTTGGATTATCAATCTCGCTTCCATTTTGAATTGAATATCATTGATATCGACGATTTTCCTGATTTAGAAGAAAAATATAATGAAAAAGTGCCAGTTTTATTAAACGAACAAGGGCAAGAAATTTGCCATTGGCATTTAAATCATCAGGCATTTAAAAATCAATTGACTGCAAAATAGTTTTCAGGCAGCCTGAAAACTATTTTTTACATTTTCGCATTTTCACTAAACAACCAACCTGTTTCGGTGGTGATTTTTCTTTGCAAATCTTCACGCATTTTTGCGTATTGACCCGTATCATTATCAGGCAACCTGAAAGTAGGTAATTGAATTGGTTCTCCATATCTACATTCCCTGTACCTTTCCATCCCATAAGTTCCCCAATATAATTTTTGGGGCTGTATTAGATTAGCAGTTATGATAGACTGCAAAAATGAAGATAACGCATTGTAAATTAAAGAAATCTGTACAGAAGAAACTGCTTGAATTTTTTGTATTAGAAGTTACAGCAAGAAGTGCAGCCGAT
>JAGCOT010000054.1 GCA_017645365.1 Neisseriaceae bacterium | reverse complement strand
TCCCAAAAGCCTAAATTTAGGCAGCCTGAAACAGTTACATCACAAAAACAAATTGCTCTCTCCCAATAAACTCAACCGACAACGCCATTTCAGCTTGCCTGTGTGGATTGGAAATCTTGTTTTATTCTGTTTGATTTTGAAGTAAATAAGATGCATGCTGGTCTTGTTGCAGAATCTCTACCAATTGTGGAAGGGCTTGTTGCAATTCTTCTGCCAATAAATAGGGTGGATTGATGATGAACATTCCACTAACATTCATACCAAAACCATTGTCTGAATGACCTTTAACTTGAAGTACCGCGTTCAAATAATGGGGTGCGATTTTTTTTAATTGCTCGGGAAGTTGTTGGCTTCCTTCTTTATTGAGCATGGGATACCAAACCATGTAACAACCATTAGCAAAGCGTTTTAATGCTTTTTTCAGGGTGCCTGAAACTTGATGGTAGTCGTCTTCGGTTTCATAAGATGGATCTATCAAGGTTACTGCTCGTCTTGTTGGTGGTGGGAGCAAACTAATTAGTCCTTGAAAACCATCTTCCTGCTTGATGATGGTTTTGTGCCGATATGACTGGCAGGCTTGATTGAGTATTGGGAAATCGGTTGTATGCTTTTCAAACAGACGGATTTTATCTTTTTCTCGCAAAAGATGTGCAGCAATCAGCGGAGAACCTAAATAAATCGCTTGATTGTGTGTGATGGTTTGTATGGTTTGCACAAAATCATTTAAAGGCGAAACCAATGGTTTTTCAGAAGTCAGTAAGCGTGCAAAACCTTGTTCGTATTCGCCTGTTTTTTTGGCGTATGTACTGTTGATTGAATAACATCCTGCCCCTGCGTGCGTATCGATATACCAATAAGGCTTATCTTTACGATTGTAATAACGCAAAACCAAATACAGACACAGATGTTTGAGTACATCGGCATGATTGCCTGCGTGAAAAGTGTGTCGATAGGAAAGCATTTTTCAGGCTGCTTATGCTTTTTGCATTGAAGAGGCAGCCTGAATGTATGCTTCTTGCTTGCGTTTCGCATTGCCACTGTCGATGGATTGTTTTGCCATGTCTATACCGTCTGCAATGCTTTGAGCAACACCACTGCAATAAATAGTCGCACCAGCATTCATGAGAACAATATCGCGACAAGGACCTTGCTCTCCTGATAAAACGCTATTCATTTTTGCCATAGACTCTTGAGCATTGGACACTTGCAAGGGTTTAAGGCTGTCGATGCGTGTTAATCCAAAATCTTCTGGACAAATAATGTACTCTTCAATTTGATTATTTTTCAACTCATGCACGCGTGTAGGGGCGGTGATGGTGATTTCATCTAAACCATCTTGACCATGCACCACTAAAACATGTTTGAGTTTTAATTCTTTAAGGACATGAATGCAAATCCCCAACAAATCAGAATGAAATACGCCCAAAACTTGATTTGGAGCACAAGCAGGATTACTCAATGGTCCTAAAATATTGAACATAGTTCGCACACCCAATGCCCTACGAACTGGGGCAACATGACGCATGGCTGGATGATGAATCGGTGCAAACATAAAGCCAATATTGGTTTTGCGAATGCATTCTGCAACGGCTTGTGGTGATAATTCGATGGAAGCTCCTAATGCTTCCATCACATCGGCGGCTCCACATTGTGATGAAACGCTGCGTCCACCATGTTTGGCAACTTTAGCTCCTGCGGCTGCCGCTACAAACATGGATGTTGTAGAAATATTGAATGTAGAAGCACAATCTCCTCCTGTGCCTACAACATCTACCAAACCTTGTCTTTCGGATTCTTCCAAAGGAACTTTTTGCATGAATTCTCGCATGACATTGGTGGCTGCGGTAATTTCAGAAACAGTTTCAACTTTAATTCGCAGACCAATCAACAATGCTGCAATTACTTCGGAGGGCATTTCTCCTGCCATGATTTGACGCATTAAATCCGTCATTTCATCGTAAAACAATTCGTTGTTATCAATCAGACGATTAAGTGCTTCTTGGGTAGTAATCATAAAAATTCCTTATATTTTATATGTTCAGGCTGCCTGTTTATTGTACGAAAACAGGTTCTGGTTCTAACATCACGCCAAATTTTTGAAATACTTTTTGTTGTACTAAATCTTTCAAAGCCAAAACATCTTGGGCGGTGGCGTTGTTTTGATTGACCATCACCAAAGCTTGTTGATCGTGCATGGCAACACCGCCTTGCGTGATGCCTTTTAGGCCTGCCTTATCAATCAACCAACCCGCGGCTAATTTACAGGTATGGTCTGGATATTCAAAATGCGGCATTTCTGGATATTTTTGCAACAAAATACTTGCTTGTTGAGCACTGACTGTGGGATTCATAAAAAAACTGCCCGCATTCGGTATGATGGATGGATTGGGGAGTTTTGCCATGCGAATTTGTCTTACGGCATTGGTTACATGTCGTGCATTGATGGATTCATATCCTGCAATTTCTTTCACCACTTGCTCTAAATTGCCGTAAGACAGTTGCGGTTCAAATTTGGTGGAAAGTTTAAATTCCACTGCTGTAATGAGATAATTGCGAAATTCTTGTTTTTTGAAAATACTTTGACGATATGCAAAGCAACAGTCAATCGCATCTAAAACAAAGTTTTGGCGAGTACGAATATCAACGCCAAACACTCGCGTAATGAAATTTTTCGCTTCTACACCATAGGCACCAATGTTTTGTACAGGTGTAGCACCGACACTTCCTGGAATTAAAGTAAGGTTTTCTAACCCATACCAACCTTGTGCCACGCAATACTGTACAAAGGTATTCCATTTTTCGCCCGCTGCAACAGTGAGAAGAATTTGATCGTTACCGATTGATTTAGGCTGAATGCCTTTGGTATTCACATGAACCACAAGACCATCAAAATCTTTGAGGAACAATGTATTGCTTCCTGCTCCCAAAAATTGAACACGATCGTATTGCTCAATGGCATTCAACAGCACAGGAAGTCGTGCCATTTTTTCCCAATGGTAAAGATAGTTCGCTTTGGCTTCCAGTGCAAAAGTATGCAATGGTTTGAGCGACACATTTTTTTTCACATTTACGGATTTTTGGAAAAACATAATCGTGTCCAACTTAAAAATGATTATCAGGCAACCTGAAAGTTTTCAGGCTGCCTGAATGTTAAAATTGTTTCAAATTCAATAAGATAGATTATAAAACATTTTGAATATCGTCATAAACTTGTCGCAAAATTTGCATTGGGTGCGAAGATTGAGTGATGGGACGCCCTATCACTAAATAATGACTGCCTGCCCGAATGGCATCTTGTGGCGTCATGACTCGCCGCTGATCATCCTGCGTTTGTTGCAAGCGAATACCAGGTGTTACCAAAACCCATTGTTTTCCTAATTGCTCACGCAATAATGACGCCTCTTGTGCGGAAGAAACCGTACCGTCCAAACCTGATTGTTGTGCCATTTGTGCCAAACGAATCACGGTATCTTTCAGGTTGCCTGTCATTCCGATGGCAGATAAATCGTTTTCCTCCATGCTGGTTAATACGGTTACACCAATCAATAAAGGACGATACGCATAATGTGCCAATGCGTTTGCCGCAGCTTCCATCATGCGATGCCCACCCATGCAGTGCATATCAATCATAAAAACGCCCATATCTGCCGCAACACGGCAGGCAGAAGCCACTGTATTGGGAATGTCGTGGTATTTAAGGTCGAGAAAAACCTTGTAATTTTGGGCAATCAACTTTTCTACCAAATGTCGCCCTGTGGCGGTAAATAACTCTTTGCCGATTTTTAAACAGCACAATTCTGGCGAAAGTTGCTCTTCAACAAAACGCAAAGTGCTTTTTTCATCTGGGAAATCCAAAGCGACAATAATGCGAGAGGGGTTCATCATGATTTTTCCATTACGCTGTTTCAATGTCCAAAATCTTATGCACAATTTCTTTGGTATCTTTCGATAAATGTGGATTTTGGGCAATTAAATTCAATTCATAACGCATCAGTTGTTGGTGATTTTTATCCACCAATGGCAGTTGTGAAAATGATTTGGTCAAACGAGATGCTAATTGTGGATTGTAGCGGTCAATTTTACGAATGGCATCACCAACAAAATGATAACCTGAACCATTCGATGCGTGAAATAACGGTGTATTGCGTGTAAACGCACCAATTAAAGAATAAACTTTATTGGGATTTTCCATAGAAAACGCAGGATGTGTGAGTGCGGTTTGTACGGTTTTCAGGCTGCCTTCTGCGTGTGATGATGCCAATAAAGCAAAATATTTATCCAAAACCAAAGCATCGTTGGCATAACAGTCGGCAAAACGATTCAATAAAACCAATCGCAACATATTGTTGCTATGATTGATGGCACGCAACATGCCCAATTCTCGCGTCATATCGCTTGCCCAGTCTTTATAATGGCGTGCAATCCATTCGACTGCACGGTCGTCCGCTTGGCAAAGATAACTCAAATAAACATTGAGCAAGGCACGCAATCCTGCGGTTTCTGGCTGATATGGTTGGGTTTGTGGCGGTAAATCTGCCAACAATTTTTCACAGGCAGCCTGAAAATCTCGCTGACAATGTTGTGCAATATAATCAATCAATGATTCTCTGGCGGTAAATAATAATAATGGATCAATCGGTGCCAATTCGTTGAATAAAGCCGTTTCTTCCGTAACTTGCAACATTAAGGCGGTGAGTGCATCATCACCTGTACCGTTTTGAAGAATGTAACGGATATTACTCAAAAGTGCGGCATGATTGGGCAAAACACTGCCTGCTTTCAAGGCTTCCAAATTGGCAACAATCGCTTGTCGATAAAGTGTTTGAGCCGCTTCCCAACGCGTGAATGCATCGTCATCATGACGCATAATGATATTGAGTTCTTTATCAGAATAAGCAAAATTCAATCGCACTGGTGCAGAAAAGCCACGCAATAATGATGGAATCACTGGTGTGTGAATATCATAAAAAACAAAGTGCTGCTCATTTTTGGTCAACATCAATACCGTTTCTAAAACGCTTTCATCACTCTTGGCGTCTTGACGCAGTGGCACTGAATTGCCGTGATGATCCAATAAACGAAATTTGATTGGAATCAGCATCGGCATACGCATGGTTTTGGCAGCAGTTTCAGGCACAAATTGCTGAATGGTTAAGGTATATGTATTGGTTAAAGTATTCAGGCTGCCTGAAACATTCACCACGGGCGTCCCTGCTTGGGAATACCAACGGGAAAATTGCGTCAAATCCGCATGATTGGCTTCTGCCATAGCATTCATAAAATCATCGCAAGTGGCAGCCTGACCATCAAAACGAGACAAATACAAACGCAAACCTGCTTTGAAACCTGCTTCGCCAAACATGGTTTGATACAAACGCACCACTTCTGCCCCTTTGTCATACACGGTAACTGTGTAGAAATTATTGATTTCTTCATAAGAATCAGGGCGTACAGGATGAGCAGTCGGTGAAGCATCTTCCGCAAATTGTGCAGAACGCAATAGTTTAACTTGCCCAATACGGCGAACTGCACGCGATGCACGGTCGCCAGAAAATTCTTGGTCGCGAAAAACCGTCAAGCCTTCTTTAAGCGATAGTTGAAACCAATCACGACAAGTTACACGATTACCCGTGTAGTTATGAAAATATTCATGCCCAATGACATTTTCAATGTTTTCAAAATCGGTGTCGGTAGCGGAATGTTCATCAGCCAAAACATATTTGGTGTTAAAGATGTTCAAGCCTTTATTTTCCATCGCTCCCATGTTGAAATCGCTTACGGCAACGACCATGTACAAATCTAAATCGTATTCCAAACCAAAGCGTTCTTCGTCCCAACGCATGGCGTTTTTCAAGGATTCAATCGCAAAGGCAGTTTTGTGTTGGTCTTCTGCATTGGTGTAAAAATGAATCGCGACTTTTCGCCCTGACATGGTGATAAAAGAATCTTCCGAACGAGCCAAATCGCCTGCCACCAACGCAAATAAATAAGAAGGTTTTGCAAATGGGTCTTCCCATTCCACAAAATGCCGACCATCTTTCAGGCTGCCTGAATCTTTCAGGTTGCCATTGGAAAGCAAAACAGGATAGGTTTTTTGGTCTGCTTCAATGCGAACAAAATAGCGAGTTAAAACATCAGGACGGTCGAAAAAATAAGTAATATTGCGAAAACCCTCTGCTTCACATTGTGTAAACAAACCTGAACCAGATGCATACAAACCTGATAAAGTTTTGTTTTTATGGGGAAAAACTTCTGTTTGAATACACAAAGTAAATGTTTGATTTGGGGTGTTTTTTATATGTAACTGATTGTTTTCA
This sequence comes from Neisseriaceae bacterium, assembly GCA_017645365.1. Taxonomy (GTDB): domain Bacteria; phylum Pseudomonadota; class Gammaproteobacteria; order Burkholderiales; family Neisseriaceae; genus RGIG9985. The sequence continues at coordinate 8,583 of JAGCOT010000054.1, read as the reverse complement.
ATGAAAAAATCATCATAAGTCAATAAATCGCCATTCAACGCAATCCCCACTACATGAGCGGTGCCATCTAAAACGCAAGTTGCGTTTGGCGTTTGGGGAACAATGACGGAAGTAGCAGTAACCACTACTTTTTCTTCTCGGATATCAAACAATAAATCGATTTTTTCTACTGAAAATGCTGGGGGACAATAATTTTTGCGGTATTGAATATCGGACATAATAAAAATTGAATTCATCATAAACGCCTTTATTATACCACCATGAAGTTTTGATTGCTTCGCAATCCTTTTACAAGGCTTCGCTTGTAAAAGATTTTGACAGCGTCAAAGTAAACTTCGTTTGAGTCATCCGAAGGCAAGAACGCATTTTTCAAGACCCACAAAGAAAAACATGAACAAAATCCGTTATAATGAATCGCTTTTCGTAAACGGAGAATCTCATGACCTACATCGTAACAGGTGCAGCAGGCTTTATCGGCAGTAATATTGTGCGTGCTTTAAACGAACGCGGCATTGATAAAATCATCGCCGTTGATGATTTAACAGATGGCATGAAAATGCTGAATTTGGTGGATTGCCAAATCATGCACTACATGGATAAAAACGATTTTATGACTGCCATTTTGTCGCATCAATTACCGTTTAAAAACATTAAAGCGGTTTTTCATCAGGGTGCCTGTTCTGATACGATGGAGCACAACGGTGCTTATATGATGAGCAATAATTATCAATACACACTTGACCTTTTCGATTGGTGTCAAGATATGCGGATTCCCTTAATGTATGCTTCCAGTGCCGCCGTGTATGGCAAAGGAACCGTCTTTCAGGAAAAAAGAGAACATGAATCGCCATTGAATGTCTATGGCTATTCCAAATTTCTGTTCGATCAAGTTTTGCGTCGTCGCATGAAAAAAGGTTTGAAATCCCAAGTAGCAGGTTTTCGATATTTTAATGTCTATGGATACCACGAACAGCATAAAGGTCGTATGGCATCGGTAGCTTTTCATCATTTTAATCAGTATCGCCAACAAGGTTTCGTGCAATTATTCGGCGGATACGATGGTTATGAAAACGGCATGCAAAGTCGAGATTTTGTCAGCGTTGAAGATGTGGTGAAAGTCAATTTATATTTTCTTGACCACCCTGAATTATCAGGCATCTTCAATTTAGGTACAGGCAGAAGCCAATCCTTTAATGATTTGGCAGCGGCTACGGTCAATGTATGCAGGCAGGCTGAAGGATTATCTTCCTTAACTTTGAATGAGTTAGTAGAACAAAACATCATTCGCTATATTGATTTTCCAGAAGCACTCAAAGGGAAATACCAAAGTTTCACACAGGCAGACATCAGCAAATTACGCAAAGCAGGTTATCAAGAAAACTTCTTCACCGTTGAAGAAGGCGTTTCTCGTTATATCCAACAACTGATTTCTTCGCCCAAACAGGTGTCATAATGTTCAAAAAAACCGTTTATTTAGGCTTATTATTACTGACTGCCTGTGCACAAACCCCTACTACTCAATATTATCGCCTGCCTGACAGTGTTTTCAGGCAGCCTGAAAATCATCATGAACAAAAAACCAAGATTATTCGAGTGGAATTGGACGAAGGCTTATCCGACAACGCTTTGATGTACCAAACATCAGAAACCAATGTTCATTACACTCATCATCATCGTTGGGCTTCTCGTTTAAATCAAGACATCGCCAATACCCTTGCAAACGCTGCCAATCAGCGGTCGAATCATACAGTTTATCTTCCCGTTGGCGATTGTCCTTGTGTGGTGGTTCATTTAAATCGTTTTCAAGGCAATTATCACGGCATGGTGGAAATATCAGGTTACATTGCACAGCAAGACGCGGATGGCAAAAAACATTTTCAGGGTGCCTTTTCACATCAAATCCAGCAACAAGGCGATGGGTATGCGGCAATGGTCAAGGCATTAAATCAACTTTTAAAAGATGCCGTAGTGCTTGAATTACCATAAGAAAACTGATTTTAAGAAACTCCTGTAAAACGGGGCAATGTGCGTCATATGAACAATGAGTCATCGGTATAAGCAAAAAACCTTTGCAAACGAAAGTTTTGCAAGTGTTATACAGTAAAGAAATCTGCTACAACTGCCTGTTTTGCAGGAGTTTCTTTTAGGGGTATAATGAAACTCTTGTGTGTGCCATAAAGGGGGTTAGAATGCGTGCGTTTTTTTGGAAAATACATCGTTGGGCAGGGTTATTGTTATCCCCTTTCTTTGCCATTATTCTTATTTCAGGCTTGTTGCTATTGGCAAAACCGTTGATGACACCATCATTCAGCCAAGAACCCTTAAATCCAGATAATGCTTACGCAGTCGTCCGTTTAGTTGACCAAATCACCACTGCCAACACCACTATTCGCGGCATTGATATTGGCAGCGACCATAAAACCATTTGGGTTACACAAGAAGGCAACGCACCTTTACTCCAATACTCTATTTCATCAGGTTTGCAAATGGGTGAAGGGGGTTTTTCAGCCTCTTCATATCAATCACTTAAATCTTGGCATCAAGGATTGGCAATCAATGCCAAAAGTTTCGTACTATTTCTAACCTGCGTTATGATTGCCATGATGCTGGTGGGTTTGATTTTTATGACGCGTCCGCAATGGCGGAAATCGCTTATTTCTTGGCATAATGGTTTAGGCGTTTGGTTTTGGCCAATTTGGCTGATTTTGCCAGTTACTGCTGTGATGATGAGTTTTCATTCTATTCCGCACACCAGCAAAGCGATCAACACACAAATTACCTCTTCTGTCCCAGAAATCGTTCGTTATTTGCATGAACAACACCGTTTGCAAGACATGGTTTCCATTAAAACCACACGACAAGGTCCTGTGATTACGCTGAAAAAAAACGGACGCACCGAAACTCTGCAAATGTTGAATGATACTTCATTAGTAACGGTCAACACCCCAACTTCCTATCTGCCTAAAATTATACACGAAGGTACTTGGGGAGGAAGAACTGGCGTAGTCATCACATTCTTGATGCAATTAGGCTTAATCTTTTTCTTATTTTCAGGCTGCCTGAATTGGATTAAAGGTCTTTTTGTCAAAAAACCTCAAAAATCTGTTGTGCCACAAGTTGAATCTCAAGCTGTTTACAAACAGCCCAAATTCTTGGTGGCTTATGCAACGCAAAATGGTACTGCCCGCCGCTTGGCAGAACAAACTTTTAACTATATGAAAGAATGTGGCATAGAAGCCAACTTGGCGTCTATGTCTGGCGTGCGTATTGGCGACTTAAATCAACATGAACACGCTTTGATGATTGTTTCTACCACCGGAAATGGCGAGCTTCCAGACAGTGCCCAAGCATTGGAAAGAATGCTGCATAACTTTAAAACCCATGTCCGCGTTTCTTTATTAGCATTGGGCGACAAACAATTTGAACAATTCTGTGGCGGTGGCAATAAAATGGAATTGGCTTTGCGTGCTTCTGGGGCACATTTTGACATTCCCACTCGCCGCGTCAATGGTTCACCAGAAGAAGATTGGGAAAATTGGATTGCAGATCTTACCTACTACTTCAACTGGAAACACCCTGAAAAACAAGCAGAAGAAAGCGTTTTATTATCAGAAACACAAAGCTCGAACACTGCACAAGATACAAACATCGCACAAGACAATGGCGTTACTTCCATTACGCTGACTTCCGAACATCTCAACGCCTTGCCTTTGGCGGTTGCCACATCAGCCGTTGCTAAAACAGAAGAAATGGTTGCCAAAGAGGATACTCTGTATTCACCAACAGAATACGACCCACCTGTTCCAGAAACAGAAGAAACCATTATGGAAGATATTCCCCTTTCAACAATGGAAGAAACGGTTACGGAAGAAGATACTCTGTATTCACCAACAGAATACGATCCACCAATTTCAGAAACAGAAGAAACCGCTATGGAAGATATCTCCCTTTCAACAATGGAAGAAACGGCTACGGAAGAAGATACTCTGTATTCACCAACAAAATACGAACCACCAGTTTCAGAAACAGAAGAAATTGCGATGGAAGATATTCCCCTTTCAACAATGGAAGAAACGGTTACGGAAGAAGATGCTACTCTGTATTCACCAACAGAATACGATCCACCAGTTTCAGAAACAGAAGAAACCATGATGGAAGAAGATTCACTTTTACCAGCAGAGAATACACCTGTTCCAGAAACAGAAAAAATCATGACTTCCCATGCTGAAAGCCCCGCCCAAGTTTCTGAAACCATTTTCACAGAAGAAGACTTTATTCAGCCTGCCATGATTCGTCCTACCATGTCGTATGACGAAGCACAAATTGCCAACTGGCAGCCTGAAACAAAAAACCTTTTCAGCGAATCAACCAACAATACCGACATCAATATTCAACAGGAGATTGAAACAATGACTCAAAATAATCAAGAATTTGATATGCCAGAAACAAATAACCAAAAATCGCAGGTTCAAGAGCTCAATGTCCAAACCAGCAACAATCAAGATGTCGATGTTCAAGAAATCAACTCTCCAATGGACAATCAAGAAATGGATATTCAAAACAACCAAGAAATGGCTCTTCATGAGCACCGAGATACCGCCGATTATCAGCATGTGGTGTATGAAGAACTTCACACACTCAATACGCACAATAATTGTTTCTTAATTACTTACGCATCACAAACAGGTAATGCCGAAAAATTGGCACAAATTACTTACGATTATCTTGAAAAACAAGGTTTAGATGTTCATCTCAAACCCATTTCAGAATTGCGTTTATCGCATATGAACGATGCCAATCAAACCTTGATGATTATTGCCACCACAGGCGAAGGCGAATTGCCAGTTTCTGCTATTCCCATTGAAAGAGATTTGCGTGTGGTTCGCATGGCGTCTAATGTTTCTTTATTGGCGTTGGGCGATGCCAACTTTGCCAATTTCTGTGGCGGAGCGAAAAAAATGGAAACCGCTTTGCAATCCTCTGGGGCCAATTTCATTCTGCCTACGCGTTTTGTGAACGGTAGCAATCTGATGCAAGATTGGCACGCTTGGATGAATGATTTAAGCAAAATTTTCAATTTTGCCGCCCCCATTTCCACAATGGCCATTCAGGATGATCGAGAGGTTGATGCAACATTGATCAAACGCACCTTCTTAACAGTGCCACAAGATAATATTCGTCCAACTGCTGAATTGATTTTCAGGCTGCCTGAAAATATTACTTTCAAAGGTGGCGATTTGCTTTCGATTACGCCGCCCAATAGCAAAATGCCACGCAAATACTCCATTGGTAGCGACAGCATGAACAACAACGAAGTTCGCCTGACAGTGGGGTTGCATCAATTCATGAACGAAAATGGCGAATGGCAAGGCGGTCGTTGTTCTCATTATCTGCTGAATGAATTGTCAGAAGGCGACACCATCAAAGTTACCGTGCAACAACATCCAACTTTCTCTGTTTTAGAAAACGACAATCGCCCCATCATCATGGTTGCCGCCGGCACAGGGATTGCACCATTAGTAGGTTTTCTGCCTGCCCTTCGCCGTCATCCACGCTTATCTTGGTTATTCTATGGCAATGCAGACCGTGAAGATGCTTTCCTTTATCAAAATCAATGGGAGGAAGCAGTCAAAGAAGGCGTCTTATCCAGAATTTCTACTGTTTTCGACAACGAAAACAAAGGCTTCATTCAAGATGAGCTTTTGCGTCAAGGCGAAGAAATTTATCATTGGATTAACGAAAATAACGCACTGGTTTATGTTTGTGGCAGACTGGGCACCGTGGGCAACGGCACAGAAACCGCATTGGCAAGCATTTTCCGTGAATTTGGACATATGAATGTTGATGACGCACGCCATCGCGTACAAGAAATGAAAAACAACAATCAACTGAAAATGGACTTATTCGGTTAAAACAGGCAACCTGAAAATATCTTTTCAAAAGTCGCTTTAATTTAAAATGCGACAAGACATAGCAAGTTAAACAAAAGGCACCCTGAAATATAAAATACTTTTCAGGGTGCCTTTTGATGTAAAAATCAACACAAAATCAGTCCAATAAAGTATCCATCAAATCAATCATAAATTCCGCCTCCTCTTGCTCCATTGCTTGAAAACCTTCTGGAAAATGCAATTCAGTCAGAATTCTCAATCCTTTCTCGTTGTTTTTTAAATCTGTAAAAAAGTGTTTGAAATGAGAAAGGTATTTACCGTATTTAGGATGAATCAGTAACACATGAGTAATGTCTGCCAAGTGGCTTTCAATCAAAACATTGGTTTGAGAATGAGTTAAGTGCGATAGATTTTTATACGCACTTGCCACGAAGAAACCAACATCAATGCGATGTTGCAATAAAGCTCGAGCTACCGCTTGAAAAGATTGAATTTCTGAAAATTGAATATCTTGTTCTGTTAAGTTAGCAGCTTCTAAAAGACGAAGCCCAATCAATTTAATATCATAATTTTTGGTCAAACCAATGGTCATGCCCGGTTTGATGTCGGTTAATTTTTGTATGGATGTATCTTTGGCAGAAGCAATAATCACTTCATCAGAATGACCAACAGGCTTGGCAACCGCCAAAAAACCCTGTTCGCGAACCAGCGTTGCCGCATCAAACGGATTGGCATAAATAATATCAATGGTTTTTTGTGCAATCAATTCCGCTTGTTCTGTGGAAGACTGTGCTGCAACCATATGCACAGGCATTTTAAGAAACTGCTGTAATTGCGTGTTAACCAAATGCCAACCTGCTAAATGAGCGGGAGGAAAATCTGGGGCAACGATAAAGTTAATCATGTTATTCTCCATATCAACCTTTCCTCTTGAAAATATTGTTATTGTTGATGAATTGTAAAAACGACTAATAAGCCATTAATCCAAAAGTGTATCCATTAAATCAATCATAAATTCTGCATCTTCCTGCGTGAGTTCTTCAAAACCTGCTTGCATATTGAGTTCAGAACAGATGCGTTCGCCCGCCAGTATGCTTCGCATTTTGATGAAAATTTGTTGAAATAATGGAATTTTGTCCTTGTGTTGTGGGGCAATTAAAATGACATGTGTAATATCTCTTATGTGGCTTTCAATCACCGTATGTAATTGCTCCAAAGTCAAGCGAGATAAAGAGTGATACGCACTGGCAACAAAAAAACCAGCATCAACCTCTCGACGCAAAATCATGCGTGCCACCGCTTGGAATGAAGGCAATTCCAGCCATTCTAAATCGTTTTCAGTTAAATTCACTGCCTCCAATAAACGCAAACCAATCAGTTTAATATCGTAATTTTTGGTGATGGCGATCTTCATGCCTGGTCTTAAATCAGACATTTTTTGAATGTAGGCACTTTTTGCCGTAGCAATCACCATTTCATCAGAGTTAGCACTGGGCTTGGTTACAGCAAGAAATCCTTTTTCACGAATCAAATGAGCCGCATCAAAAGGATTTGCATAAATCATATCCACTTGATTGCGTGCAATCAGTTCATTTTGTTCTGCTGCTGATGATGGCGTCAGCAAATGAATGGGAGTGTTGGACGCTCTTTGCAATAATGTGTTCAATAAATGCCACCCAGTAAAATGTTGGGGCGGGAAATCTGGTGCAATCAAAAAATTAAACATAAGTAACTCAATCAATCATTCAGGCTGCCTGAATGATGTTTTAATCTATCAATTAGCAAGTGCCAAAGCCAATGCCTTAATGCTTTGTTCTGTACCAGCAGGTGGCGGTGGTGGTGGTAAATTAGCAGCTTTCCGCTCTTCTGCCAAAAGTTGATAATACAATTTAGTGCTCTCATTCACCTTTTCGCGTGATGGTTGACGACGCACTGATGTATAACTCACGATTTTACCATTGCGGACATTAGGAATAATGGTGGCATACACCCAATAAAAACCGCCATCTTTACGCAAGTTTTTTACATAACCATGCCATTTTTTTCCAGCACAAACATCATCCCACAAGCCTTTAAAAGCAACTCGTGGCAAATCTGGATGTCGCAAAATACTGTGCAAAGAACCAATTAAATCCTCTCTCTCCCAACCCGACATTTTCACAAAAGCCTCATTGGCATGTGTGATGCGTCCTTCCAAATCGGTGCGAGATACAATCAAATAGCCTTCTGGGAAAAATGTTTCTTCATTGGTGGTGTAAATGGTGCGTTGAAAACCTTCGTAATAGGTTTGTTGATGTTTCCAACAGGGAACTGATGGCTGTGGCATATCTGGCATGGTATTCATGGAATTATTTCCTGTATATCAAATTGATGTGTGATAAATGTTATACTTTAAGTATTTGCTTATATTATATATAGGCAAAACCATTAAAAATTATCCTTATATGTTACCACAATTTTTATTATTTATCAAGCACTAACAACACTCAAAACTCCATAAAAACAGAAAAATTCACTAACATAGTTAAAATTCATCAGTATTATTTTGCTTTTTGGCATAAGTAACAAAAAAGGTGCTAAAAAACGCTGAACACCTTATCATTATTGCTTTTTAGGAAGGTCAAATACTTTGAACACAAAAAATGCTTTTTTTGCGGCTCTAAACGCACCAAAAAGAATGGAAAACAGAATG
>JAGCOT010000002.1 GCA_017645365.1 Neisseriaceae bacterium | reverse complement strand
TTCTTGAAAGAATGTGAGTTTAGATTTAACTATGGGACACCAAGACAGCAACTCAAAACCTTGCGAAAATGGTGTGGAATTTAACAATTTTTTGGGCTAATCTAATACAGCCCCAAAAATAATCTTTCAGGCTGCCTGTGCAGATGATAGGCAGCCTGAAAAATAACAGTCGCGTAAATCATACGAAATAAAGGCGAATTTTATCAATAAGGAGAACAAAATAGTACAAACAGAGATTTTTGTGCTATCTTTTCCGATTATTTTTCAAGGAATTATTGTCATGAAACGATGGATTTTGGCATTACTCACAAGTTTATTATTATTGCCCATTGGGGCATACGCACAAACAGGAACATCAGGCATCACAGGTGTTCGCGGGATTACTGGCGTGAAAGGCGTTGCGGGTGTTAATGCCAAAAATAGCATTTCATCTGAACGCGTGATACCACAACATATTTCCGCATTGGCAACCATGTACAGCGGCAATTATCCTGAATTGGTTTTGGTGCGTTCAGGTTCTTTGTGGGCACGCATTTTAACTTTGGGTTTATTTGGCGGAAATGAATACATCAGCCTGCCTATGGCACCTGGTGTGCGAATTCGTGATACCAACAATCGTTTTATTACGCATGGTCGTTTGCCTGAATTTAACGGCTATCCTGTGGCGGTTCGTTTAAACGATGATTCGCAAGTGATTGAAATTTGGATTTTAACCGCAGGCGAACGAAACCAACTGGCTGGTCGAATTGGTTATTGGCAATAACTCAATAACATACAATGATTTTACAGGCAGCCTGAAAATTCCCTGCATGGGAAACGCTTTCAGGCTGCCTGAATTTATCTAAAATAAATTTAGGCAACCTGAACATCATTTCGGTATCATTAACCTTTTTGAGAATAATCCATTTGAGTATATTAACTTGGCGATGATTTCCTTACCTGTCCCTTCATTTGAGCAAAAAATCATTGACCCTTTCAGGCTGCCTGAAATTGTTAATCAAGCCGTGCGACCATTGGTTTTTACAAACGGCTGTTTTGATATTGTGCATCGTGGTCATGTAACCTATTTAGCACAAGCCAAAACATTGGGCAGTACGCTTTGTGTCGCATTGAATACCGATGAATCTGTGCGGCGTTTGGGCAAGGGAGATGACCGCCCCATCAACACATTAGACAATCGTTTGGCCGTGATTGCCTCTTTGGAAAGTGTTGATTTTGTTACATGGTTTGATGAAGATACACCTTTAAATTTAATTGAAATTTTAAAACCTGATGTTTTAGTCAAAGGCGGCGATTGGCAGCCTGAAAACATTGTTGGAGCAAAAGAAACCATCGCTCGTGGTGGGAAAGTTTTTGCGATTGCTTTTGAACACCAAACTTCTACAACGGCACTTTTGGAAAAAATACGAAAATGATACCTACTGACACAAATACAGACACAAACCAAGATTTATTGATTACTAAATTATGCACCATGCTATCAGACGGAGCGCCGCACGCCTTACGAGATTTATGTGCGTTGCTGAATATTCCCATAGGGACTTTATTGCAACTGCGTTCCAAGCTGCCTGAAAATATTCAGTCTGCCTTAAAATGCGATGATTTGTCTTGGCAACTGACGCGTTCTTTTGTTGCGATTACTCCATCTGATTTAACTGATTTTGCACGCACTTCTGAAATTGAAGTTTTATTTGAAGAATATTGCGAATCGACCAATACATCATTATTGAATATTGTTAAAAACGCTACGCCTGATACGGTTTTTCGCCATGTTCTTATCACCAACTGTCAAACGGCAGGTCGAGGGCGAATGGAGCGTTCTTGGATTTCTTCCGCAGGGGACGCATTAACATTCAGCGTTGCATTAAGCACGACTAAACCACAGGATCAAATGACGGCTTTACCGTTGGTGATGGCATTAAGTTGTAATCGTGCGTTGAATCATTTTGGGATTCGCAGTCGCATCAAATGGCCAAATGATGTGGTCATTGGCGATCAAAAAATCGCAGGCATTTTGACTGAAACGGTCAAAACAGAAAACGGTTGTGCCGTTGCCATTGGTGTAGGGTTGAATTTTTATCCGCCACAATCTGCCGATATTCAAGCCACAGGCGTTTGGAATATTGCACCAGAAATTGATCCGTTAGCACTTTTAAAATCCCTTTTGTATGAAATCATTCGCGATGCGACTTTCTATTTTGTCAGGGGTTTTGGTGCTTTTCACATTCAATACATGAGTGCCTGTCGTGATTTGCGGCGAGAAGTCATCATTTCTCGCGATGGGCAAACCATAGACGAAGGAGTGATGTTGGGCGTGGATACGCAAGGGGCTTTGTTGTTAGAAACATCAGGCAGCCTGAAACATATTCACAGTGGCGATGTAAGCCTGCGTCCGCAAAACCATGAAGATAGCGAAGGTTCATCCATTCCGCCGATGGCACCCCATTCAGCATTTAAGCAAATGTTGATTTTGGATTGTGGCAATTCACAAGTTAAATGGGCTTGGGTGGTGAATAAAGAAATTGTGGGCGTATTTCGTGCTCCTTACAATAAATTAGGCATTTTGGGTGAATTTTGTCGTCAGCAACCCAATATCAGCGAAGCCTATGGTTCCACGGTTAGCGGTGAATTGAAAAAATTGCAAGTTACAGGAATGATTCCGCAAAGAGTGCGTTGGTTTTATTCCGAAAAAATCGCCTGTGGCATGAGAAATCATTATCGTCATGTTGAAGAACATGGTTCTGACCGTTGGTTTAATGCCATAGGTGCTCGTACCATCACCGACCGTGCTTGTGTGGTTGTTTCTTGTGGTACTGCCGTAACGGTGGACGCTGTTTCTACGGACAATCAATATTTAGGCGGCAGTATTTTGCCAGGCTTTAATCTGATGAAAGATGCTTTATCCGACAATACCGCTAATTTAGACCGACCTTTCGGGCGGATTTATCCGTTTGCGACCACAACGCCAAATGCGATTGCCAGCGGTATTTTAGATGCAGTGATTGGTGCAGTTCTTTTGATGCACACTCGCTTAAAAGAGCGTGAAGAAAATCAGCCAGTTGATTTAATCTTAACAGGAGGGGGTTCTTCTCGCATTTATCAGCATTTGCCAGAAAAATTTTTGGCAGAAAACAAGGTTAAAATTGTTGAAAATTTAGTGATAATCGGTTTACTTCGTCGTATTGAACAACCTGTGGAACAAATATCATGAAATGGATTTTTGCCGTACTTGTTGCATTGAATTTAGTTGTATTCGGCAGCACAATCATTCAAAAAATGGTTGTTGATAAAATTGCAGAAAAAGCAGATGAAAAACAAATAGCACGCACCGTTGTGGTACAACAACCACCAGCACCAGTGGCAACCGCACCGCTTGCTGTTCCTAATGCTGATTTGAATGCGACTTCTGAATCTGCCACCACATCTGATGCAGGCAACAATAAAGATGCTGAAAAAAAATCAGAAAAAACACCTGCTAAACCTGCCGACAAGAAAAAAGACGATAAAAAACCTGCCGAGAAACCAGCAGAAAAAGCAGTGGCAACAGAAAGCAAGCCCAAACAGCCACAACATTGTGGCGGGGCTTCTGTGGTTTTGAAAGAAAACGATTATCACCGCATCAAAGGCTTATTGGCACAATGGCCGAATGCTGCAAGTTCTATGGTTCAACGCAACACCAACGCAGCTAAAACCAAATCTTCACCTGACGAATATTTGGTTTTTGTGCCGATGGAACGCGATGTTCAAGAACAAATGATGGGCTTGGCGTCCAAAAGTTTTAATCCGCGTGAAGAAAACGGCATGTTGTTATTGGGCAAATTTCATAAACGCGAAGATGCGGATAATTTACGCCGTAAAGCCATGAGTGCAGGTATTGCCGCACGCGTTTTAGAACGCATGGGTGATAAAGGCGGTTCCCAAGCGTTGAGCATGACGGTTTACAATGTGGCATTTTTGAAAATTGATGACAACGATGCCAAACGCTTGAACGAAATCTTAAAACCATATGCTCCACTCAAACGCTATCCGTGTAAAAAATAATAGGTATTAAACATTTTCAGGCAGCCTGAAAGCATTGTCCGTGCGGAGAATTTTCAGGCTGCCTTACAGAGTCAATCATTTAAATTGAAGGAAACATCATGACACAGCGTATTCGTATTGGCATTGTTGGCGGTACAGGTTATACAGGCGTGGAGTTATTGCGATTATTATCACGCCATCCCAACGCCCAAGTGGTTGCAGTTACCAGTCGTTCTGATGCAGGAACTCCTGTTTCTGCCATGTTTCCTTCTTTAAGGGGTATTTACGACACGCTGCAATTTACGCATCCTGATGAAACGCCTTTGCAAGATTGTGATTTAGTCTTTTTTGCCACTCCGAATGGCATTGCCATGACCCAAGCCCCAGCCTTGTTAGAAAAAGGCGTGCGAGTGATTGATTTATCGGCAGATTATCGTATTCGTGATATTGCGGTTTGGGAACAATGGTATAAACTCACGCACGGCAGTCCCAAAACCGTAGCACAGGCTGTGTACGGTTTGCCAGAACTTAATCGCGAAGCCATTCGCAAAGCACAACTGATTGCCAATCCTGGTTGTTATCCCACTTGCGTAACCTTGCCCTTATTGCCTTTATTGCAATCAGGCAGCCTGAAACCCAATATGCCGATTATTGCCGATTGTAAATCTGGGGTTTCAGGGGCAGGGCGAAAAGCATCAGTGGCGAATTTATTGACAGAAGCGGGTGATAATTTCAAAGCCTATGGTGTAGGCGGGCATCGTCATTTGCCAGAAATACAACAAAACATCAACGACATTGCATCAGGATACGCATCGGGCTTGATTTTTGTGCCTCATTTAACGCCGATGATTCGTGGCATGCATGCCACCATTTATGTGCATACGCAAAACGAAGTTTCATTGCACGAAATTTTAGCGAAGCATTATTCAGGCAGCCTGTTTGTGGATGTTTTGCCAGAAGGTGTTTGTCCAGAAACCAGAAGCGTGCGTGCTTCCAACCAATGCCGCATCAGCGTACAAAAAGCACCACAACAAGAGAACATGTGGATTATCCTGTCTGTCATTGATAATTTAGTCAAAGGGGCAGCAGGTCAAGCGGTTCAAAATATGAACCTTATGTTTGGTTTTGAAGAAGACACAGGTTTAGCCATTACACCTGTTTTACCATAATTGAATATCTACTTTAAGGAATGTCTATCATGAATGAAGAAACACCCATCATCATCACCGACAACTGTTGTGCCAAAGTTAAAGATTTAGTGGCAGAAGAAAACAATCCAGATTTAAAACTGCGTGTATTTGTTACAGGTGGTGGTTGTTCTGGTTTTCAATACGGTTTTACTTTTGATGAAATCACCAATGACGATGATTATAAAATCGAAAAAGACGGTTTAATCTTTTTGATTGACCCCATGAGTTATCAATATTTAGTGGGTGCCGAAATCGATTACACCGAAAGTTTGCAAGGTTCGCAATTTGTGATTCGCAATCCGAATGCAGTTACCACTTGCGGCTGTGGTTCATCTTTTTCGGTATAAAACGGGAGTATTGTGATGGCAGAAGCAAAAAGCAAAGCAAGCAGTGCCAATGATGAAAAGAGCAAAGCGTTGGCAGCGGCATTAGCACAAATTGAAAAACAATTTGGCAAAGGTTCCATCATGAAGATGGATGGCAGTCAAACTGATGAAAATTTGCAAGTCATTTCCACAGGCTCGTTAGGATTGGATTTAGCTTTGGGTGTAGGCGGTTTGCCACGCGGACGCATTGTAGAAATCTTCGGTCCTGAATCATCAGGCAAAACCACCTTATGTTTAGAAGCCGTTGCTCAATGTCAAAAACAGGGTGGGACTTGTGCTTTTATTGATGCTGAAAATGCTTTTGATCCCATTTATGCACGCAAATTGGGCGTTAAAGTGGAAGACCTATTAGTCTCCCAGCCTGACACAGGCGAGCAAGCATTAGAAATTTGCGATATGTTGGTTCGTTCAGGCAGTGTGGATATGGTGGTGATTGATTCCGTTGCTGCATTGGTTCCAGAGGCTGAAATCAAAGGCGAAATGGGCGACAGTCATGTAGGCTTGCAAGCTCGTTTGATGAGTCAAGCATTAAGAAAATTAACAGGCAACATCAAAAAAACCAATACGCTGGTGATTTTCATCAATCAAATCCGTATGAAAATTGGCGTGATGTTTGGCAATCCAGAAACTACGACAGGCGGTAATGCTTTGAAATTCTATGCTTCTGTTCGTTTGGACATTCGCAAAGCAGGTCAAATCAAAAAAGGCGAAGAAATTTTGGGCAACGAAACGCGTGTCAAAGTCATCAAAAACAAAGTAGCTCCGCCCTTCCGTCAAGCGGAATTTGACATCATGTACGGCGAAGGCATTTCCTTTGAGGGTGAGTTAATCGATATTGGCAGCAAGATTGACATCATCGAAAAATCAGGGGCTTGGTACAGTTATAACGGCAATAAAATCGGTCAAGGCAAGGACAATACGCGTACATGGTTGAAAGAAAATCCAGAAATTGCCGCCGAAATTGAACAAAAAATCCGTGCCAAAGTGGGGACAACGGTTCAAATCACCGAAGGTATACAAGACGAAACGGACGGCGAAGAACCTGATTTTTCAGAATAGCACTTCCCGTGCTGGGGGGGCACTTCCCATGCTGGATATAGGGAGAATGCTCATTTTCAGGTTGCCTAAATCATCAAGGCAACCTGAAACTTGAATACAAAACCTTTTTCAGGCTGCCTGAAAATCAATAGGCAGGCTGAAAGTATTTAAGGAAACATTGTGGAAAATAAATATTTGGATATTTTGGTTTGTCCTGTATGCAAAGGGGCTTTGCAATACAAAGCCGATTTGCAAGAATTGCATTGTCCTGCGTCAAAATTGGCGTTCCCCATTCGTGATGGTATTCCTGTGATGTTGGAAAACGAAGCACGGCGTTTGGACGAAACCAATACAACGGAAGCGTAACTCATGAGTATTAAATCAGATCGTTGGATTCGCACCATGAGCGAACAACATGGCATGATTGATCCATTCGAGCCCAATCAAATCAAAGAAATCAATGGGAAAAAAGTGATTTCTTTCGGAACATCCAGTTATGGCTATGACATTCGTTGTGCTCGCGAATTTAAAATTTTTACCAATATCAACAGCACTATTGTCGATCCCAAAAATTTTGATCCGCGTAATTTTGTGGAAGTGGAAGACGATTATTGCATCATTCCCCCCAATTCATTTGCTTTGGCACGCACGATGGAATATTTTCGTATTCCACGCAATGTATTGACCGTGTGTTTAGGCAAATCCACCTATGCACGCTGTGGCATCATTGTGAATGTAACGCCGTTTGAGCCTGAATGGGAAGGTTTTGTTACTTTGGAATTTTCCAATACCACGCCCTTGCCTGCCAAAATTTACGCAGGAGAAGGCGTGGCGCAAGTCTTGTTTTTTGAAAGCGATGAATCTTGCGAAACTTCCTATAAAGACCGTGGCGGTAAATACATGAAGCAAACAGGCGTAACTTTGCCCAAAGCGTAACAATTTTTGTCTTCTAAACCATGCCATCCGCGTGGTTTTTTTGTAATAGAGGCGTATTCAGGTTGCCTTCAATCTTAAACAGGCAGGCTGAAAGAATATTCAGGTTGCCTTTATTTTCAAACAGGCAGGCTGAAAGATTTTAAAATACTTTTCAGGGTGCCTGTACACATTAGAAATCCCTCCCATTTGGGCGTAATAGTCAAAAAAGGTGATAGAAATCTCTGCAAGCCTTATCATTACTGATTTTTATAGGAGTGAAAGGCTTTGAATACAAAAAATGCTTTTTCTGCGGTTCAAGAAGGGTCGTAAAGAATGGAAAACAGAATGGCAAGCAACGCTATAAATGCAACGATTGTGGACGGCGTTTTACGACTAAATCCTGCCAAACTTTGGCGGTTATATTCAGAACAAAAACAGACCAAAACTGAACTTGCTGAACGCTTCAAATGCAGTCATAGCACAATCACTCGTTATCTAAAAAAACACATTAAAAACAATAACTTTCCTGAACCAAAAAATGTTATTTT
>JAGCOT010000006.1 GCA_017645365.1 Neisseriaceae bacterium | reverse complement strand
TGACCGCAAATCTTTCCCACTTTTCTTGAAAGAATGTGAGTTTAGATTTAACTATGGGACACCAAAACAGCAACTCAAAACATTGCGAAAATGGTGTGGAATTTAACAATTTTTTGGGCTAATCTAATACAGCCCCTTTTTGTAAGTTATTGAATAGGCAGGCTGAAAATAAAAACCGTCCCATGATGATGGGACGGTTAAATTGAAGCATTTTCAGCTTGCCTGTTGTCATCAAAATGGCATCATCAACAGGCAGCCTGAAAAAGGTTACAAAGAGAAATTATTGATTTGACTTTTGATAATTTTCATACCACGCTTTCAAACGAATATCGGTATAAGTGCACACAACACCAGCCTTATTCATAATCACCTGATAATTGGTATTGCAAAACATGTTCACAAAATAAATCGGTAATTGTTCATTGCCCCAACTTCGAGGCAAGAAGACAACGATATCGCCGTTTTTCGCATTTTTATTCAATTCTTCCATTGTATTTTGAACGGTTTCTTTTCCACCCTTTGCCCAGTCGCCAGGCAGAGAATAAATTTCAACCGAATTTTTCTGATTGGTTTTGGTTTGAGTGGATTGTGGTAACTTATCGCAAGCGGTTAATAATACAGAAAGTGTCAATACAGCACATAATTTTAATGAAATATCCATGAATTTCCCTTTTGAAAATATGATTCGCAGTTAAGTCAGATTGATTTAAGTGGGTAATATGAATTCAGAGTAACTAAAATTCAGTGTATCCACTTTACCAAGTTTTACAAGGCGTTCAGGCTGCCTGTTTTGAAAAAACGCAACATAAAGGCAGCCTGAAATGCTTTCTTTATAGGATTTAGGCAAGCTGAAAAGGAAATTATTCAGCTTGCCTGTTTTGAGAAATTTCTGTACGAAAACACCCATTAGGAGCAGTATCTTCACGCGGACAAATCTCGGTAGCAATGCTTATGTTTTTTTGCTCGGTTTCTTTGCTGTTTTGGTGGCTTTTGCTGCTGTTTTAGCAGTTTTTGTTGTTGTTTTAGTGGCTTTTGCTGCTGTTTTGGTAGTTTTGGCTGCCGTTTTAGTGGCTTTTGCCGCTGTTTTGGCAGTTTTTGTTGTTGTTTTAGTGGCTTTTGCCGCTGTTTTAGCGGTTTTTGTTGTTGTTTTAGTGGCTTTTGCCGCTGTTTTGGTAGTTTTGGCTGCTGTTTTAGTGGCTTTTGCCGCTGTTTTAGTGGATTTTGCTGTTGTTTCGGCGGCTTTCTCCGTTGTTTGGTTTTTTTCAAGTGCTTCGGATTCGCCTGATTGTTCTGGCGGAACGACTACTTCTCGATAACCACATTCTTTTTGCGGACAAACTTTTTCAGTGCCACGCCGTTTGGTGGTTTTAAGCGTAAGAATGGGCCAGTTGCATTGCGGACAACTTTCTAATATAGGCTGATCCCAAATGGCGTAATCGCATTTGGGATAGGTTTTGCAACTGTAAAACAATTTACCAAAACGGCTTTTTTTCTCAAAAATATTGCCTTTTTTACATTTTGGACATTCAATGCCAGTATCTTTGGGTGGGTTTTTCAGCGATTCAATAAATCGACATTCTGGATAATTGGAACAACCAATAAAACGACCATAACGCCCACTTTTGTAAATGAGCGGACTGTTGCATTCAGGACATGTACGCCCTTCAACCACTTCGTTATTGGCATTTTGAGCGGCTTCTTCTGCGGTTTCATTCACATTGCGAGTGTAACTGCATTCAGGATAACCTGAACAAGCAATAAAACGCCCACGCCTGCCGAATTTGATTTGCAGTTGTTTTTGGCATTTGGGACACAATTCGTCCAAAGTTTCAGTGGTTAAATCGGAGCGTTTTAATTCTTCTTTTTCTTTGATTTGTTTGGCAAAATCTTTCCAGAATTTTGCCATGGTAGGCTGCCATTTCCGCCTGCCTTCTGCAATATCGTCTAATTGATTTTCCATGCGGGCGGTAAAATCATAATCAACATATTGCGTAAAATGTTCGGTCAAAAATTTATTGACAACATCGCCAGTATCCGTAGGAATAAAGCGTTTTTGCTCGATGGCAACATATTCCCTGTCTTTGAGCGTTTTGATGATGGAAGCATAAGTGGAAGGACGACCAATGCCATATTCTTCTAACGCTTTCACTAAACTGGCTTCTGAATAGCGTGGCGGTGCTTGGGTAAAATGTTGTTCGCCATAAATTTTATCCACAGGCAGTTTGTCGTTTAAATTCAATGCAGGTAAGGTTTTATTGTCTTCGTCTTCGCTGTCTTCTTGTTCGCTTTCTTCATACACACTCAAAAAGCCTGCGAATGTTTGAATTTGTCCTGATACGCGAAAAATGCCTTTGCCAACTGTAATGTCAATCGAAGTGGTATCAAATTGGGCAGCAGCCATTTGACAAGCAACTGTGCGTTGCCAAATCATGCGATACAACTTAAATTGGTCAGGCGTTAAATAAGGTTTGAGCGATTCAGGCGTGCGATACACAGAAGTGGGACGAATGGCCTCGTGGGCTTCCTGTGCATTTTTGGATTTGGTTTTATAGATATTGGCCGATTTAGGTAAAAAATCCTTGCCAATTTCTTGTTCAATGTATTGACGAATTTCCGCAATCGCTTCATTCGCCAAATTAAAAGAATCAGTACGCATGTAGGTAATCAAGCCCACAGAGCCTTCGCCAACGGCAATGCCTTCGTATAATTGTTGTGCGGTACGCATGGTGCGGTCGGTAGTCATAGACAATTTACGCACAGCTTCTTGCTGCATAGTGGAAGTGGTGAAAGGTGCGGTTGGCTTGCGACTTTTCTTTTTCTTTTCGATATTGCTGACAATAGCTTCTTTGGCTTTTTGTAAGTCTTTAAGCACTTTATTTTGTGCTTTTTCATCAGGCAAAGAGAATTGTTCTAATTTTTCATCAGCAAAATGCGTGAGTTTGGCGGTGAATTTTTTGCGTGATTTTTGTGTATCCAAATGCACCGACCAATATTCTTGGGGCACAAAAGCTTTGATTTCGTGTTCTCTTTCGCAAATCAAACGCAATGCTGGACTTTGCACTCGCCCTGCGGATAAACCGCGTTGAATTTTTTTCCATAACAATGGTGATAAATTAAAACCGACTAAATAATCCAACGCACGCCGTGCTTGTTGTGCGTCAATTAAAGGTTGCAATAAATCGCGTGGATTGGCAACGGCTTCTTGAACTGCTTTTTTGGTGATTTCATGAAAGGTTACCCTTTGCATGGGTTTGTCTTTTAAACCTCGTTTGCTGTGTAAAATTTCTTGCAAATGCCAAGAAATAGCTTCCCCTTCGCGGTCTGGGTCAGTTGCCAAATAAATGCGTTCAGCGGCTTTGGCGGCTTTGACAATCGCATCAACATGCTTGGTATTGCGTTCAACCAGTTGATATTTCATGGCAAAATTGTTTTCAGGATCGACCGCTCCTGATTTAGGCACCAAATCTCGCACATGACCATACGAAGCAAGAATTTCAAAATCTTTACCCAAATATTTTTGAAGTGTTTTTGCTTTGCTGGGTGATTCGACAATCAATAGATTTTTACTCATAATCAGCAACTTTAAAAGGTGGTTTCAAAGGGTTTCAGGCTGCCTGAAAATTAAATTGCGTTTTTGAGTAACGTCCCACGAACAAACATCAACATGAGTTTTTCAGAGGTTTCAGGCTGCCTGAAATATGGTTTCTTATATTTAGTCTTACACACAATTTTATGTTTTTCAATGCTGATTTGCTAAAACTTGTTGCAACTCACCTGCTTCAAACATTTCCATCATAATGTCCGAACCGCCGATGAATTCGCTACGAACATACAACTGTGGAATGGTAGGCCAATCGGAAAACACTTTAATGCCTTCTCGTAAATTTTGGTCTGCCAATACATTGACATCAAAAAAATCGTTACAGCCTGCGGCTTTCAATAATTGAACAGCACGCCCTGAAAAACCGCATTGGGGAAATTGCTTCGTACCCTTCATAAACAGTACCACTTCGTGATTGTTGATGATTTGTTGAATTTGTTCTTGTGTATTCATGGTTATTGTTTCCTTATGAGTGCGACGGCAAAAAAGCCGTCTGTTTGATGTGTAATGGGATTCAGTTTCAGCATGGGCTGATTGATTTCTATGCCCAAAGATTGTATGAGATTTCGGACATCCAATAATTCAAAATGCGGATGGTTTTGTAAAAATGCTTCCACTTGTTTTTCGTTTTCATCGTTCAAAATACTGCAAGTGGCATATACCAACCGACCGCCTATTCTCACCAAATGAGAGGCAGCCTGAAAAATAGAGGCTTGTTGTGTCAGAATTCGTTGAATATGCTCCACCGATTGCCTGTATTTTAAATCTGGATTACGGCGTAAAGTCCCCAATCCTGAACATGGTGCATCAATCAAAACGGTATCGCATTTGCCGTACAATTTTTGTAATTTGCCATCGTTTTCGTTGGCAATTAGTTGCGGTGTGATGTTGGATAAACCTGATTTTGCCATGCGTGGTTTGAGTTTTTGCAAGCGTTTTTCTGAAACATCAAAGGCATACAATCGCCCTGTGTTTTGCATCATCGCCCCCATCGCCAAAGTTTTTCCGCCTGCCCCTGCACAAAAATCGACTGCGATTTGTTGTCGCTTGGCTCCTGATAAATACGCCAATAACTGGCTGCCCTCATCTTGAACTTCCAATACGCCATCTTTAAAAAAGGAATGTTGATTTAAAGCAGGTTTGTCAAAAAAACGAATTCCCCAAGGCGAATAAGGGGTTAAGGCAACCTGAAAACCTTCTTCTTGTAATTGTTGATACACCGCATCACGCCGCATTTTTAAAGTATTGACACGCACATCTAACGGTGCTTGTTGATTTAAGGCTTGTCCTAATCCTACAATGTTTTGGTCGCTATTGCCTTGCTGATGCAAACAGTCAATCAACCAATCTGGCAATTCTGCCAAAGTATTCAGGCTGCCTGAAAAGTCGGTTTCCTTAAATGCTTTTAAAAGATTGATTTCATCTTCGGACAAAGACGCTTGTTTTTGCAAAGATGATATGGAAAAACCACGCAATAATTGAGCCATCAAAATCGCCATACGCGTGTTTTTAGCTATTTCAGGGTGCAGCGTTTGAATTTTTTCGTAATGACGCAAAAGCGTAAAAATGCTTTCCGCCATAAACGCACGGTCCGCACGCCCTAATTGCGAATGATGACGAAAAAAATACGAAAGCACAGCGTCAGCAGGGCGTTGAAACGATAACACTTCCCCTGCTAATTGCGAAGCTAAATCCCATAAAGAAAACGGCATATTTCAACTTAATTTTCAATAAATTGGTGTGGATTGTGGCACATTTTTATTATTTATGAAAAGTAGTCTTGATAATCGAATACTCACACTTATATTCTGCCTTAATATGGATTTTTAATTCACAAGGAGAATAATTATGCGATTAGAACAATGTACGGCCAAGTTTCAGGCTGCCTTACAAAAGGCACAAACGACCGCATTGACAGGTGATTGTAGTTTTATTGAAGCTGTTCATGTGATGCAGGCTTTGTTGGAAGAGCAAGACAGCACGGTTGCTTCTGTGTTGTCTCATACAGGCGTTCATTTGCCACAAATCAAACAAGAAGTCAGTCAAGCCATTCAAGCCTTACCCAAAGTTTCAGGCAATGGCGGTGAAATTTCGGTTTCTCGTGAGTTGGGGAATATTCTCAATCTTATGGAAAAGGAAGCGGCTAAACGCAATGACGCTTATATTTCAACCGAGTTATTTCCTTTGGCGGCTTTGCAAGAAAATGGGGCATTAGCACGCATTTTAAGTAAGGCAGGGGCGACTTCGTCTGCTCTTGCTGCGTCTATTGACGCTATTCGTGGCGGGGCTAATGTGGATAATCCGAATGCGGAAGACAGTCGAGAAGCCTTGAAAAAATATACGCTTGATTTAACCCAAAGAGCCAGAGAAGGCAAGTTAGACCCTGTGATTGGGCGTGATGATGAAATTCGCCGTGCGATTCAGGTGTTGCAACGCCGAACGAAGAATAATCCTGTGTTAATCGGCGAGCCTGGTGTGGGCAAAACGGCGATTGTAGAAGGTTTGGCTCAACGCATTGTCAATGGTGAAGTGCCAGAATCCTTAAAAAACAAACGCTTACTTGTTTTGGATTTGGCGGCTTTAATTGCTGGGGCGAAGTTTCGTGGCGAGTTTGAAGAACGCTTAAAAGCGGTGTTAAATGACCTTGCCAAAGATGACGGCAGAACGCTGATTTTTATTGATGAAATTCATACACTTGTGGGTGCTGGCAAGGCAGACGGTGCAATGGACGCAGGCAATATGTTAAAACCAGCGTTAGCGAGAGGTGAATTGCACTGTATCGGAGCAACCACTTTGGACGAATATCGTCAGTATATTGAAAAAGACGCAGCATTAGAGCGGCGTTTCCAAAAGGTTTTAGTGGGCGAGCCGTCTGTTGAAGACACGATTGCCATTTTGCGTGGTTTGCAGGAACGCTATGAAATTCATCATAAAGTGGAAATCACCGACCCTGCGATTGTGGCTGCGGCGGAATTGTCCGACCGCTATATCACCGACCGCTTTTTGCCTGATAAGGCGATTGATTTAATTGATGAAGCGGCAAGTCGCATTAAAATGGAAATGGATTCCGAACCCGAAGAAATGGAGAAACTCAACCGCAACATTATTCGCCTGAAAATGGAAAAAATGCACTTGGAAAAGGAAAAAGATGATGCCAGCCGCAAACGCTTGGCGTTGATTGAAGACGAAATGAGTGCGTTAGAGAAAAAATATGCTGATTTATCAGAGATTTGGAAAAGCGAAAAAGCCGCAGGCGTATCTTCGGCTGACTTAAAACAGCAAATTGATGAAATCAATACCAAAATTCAAATTGCGATGCGACAAGGCAATTACGAAGAAGCGTCCAAACTACAATATGGCGAGTTGCCGAAATTGCAACAACGCTTGACGGACGCGGATAATGGAGCGAAAAAGGCGGACAAAAATACGCTTTATCGCACCGAAGTGGGGGCAGAAGAAATTGCGGAAATTGTCAGCCGTATGACGGGCATTCCTGTATCCAAAATGATGGAGGGCGAACGCGATAAGTTATTGAGAATGGAAGAAGTTTTGCATCAAAAAGTCATCGGACAAGATGAAGCGGTCAATGCCGTTGCCGATGCAATTCGCCGTTCTCGTTCAGGTTTATCTGACCCCAATCGTCCTTATGGCAGTTTCCTGTTTTTGGGACCCACAGGTGTTGGCAAAACCGAGTTGTGTAAAGCGTTAGCAGGTTTTTTATTTGATAGCGTAGAACACTTAATTCGCATTGATATGTCTGAATATATGGAAAAACACGCCGTAGCACGCTTAATCGGTGCACCGCCAGGTTATGTGGGCTATGAAGAGGGGGGCTTCCTAACCGAGCAAGTCCGCCGCAAACCGTATAGCGTGATTTTGTTAGACGAAGTGGAAAAAGCACACCCTGATGTGTTCAACATTTTGCTACAAGTATTAGATGACGGACGCTTGACGGACGGACAAGGCAGAACGGTTGATTTTAAAAACACCGTGATTGTGATGACTTCAAATATCGGCAGCCAGCAAATTCAGGCAGCGGGGACAGAAGACTATGAAACGGTTAAAAATATGGTGATGGACGAAGTGAAAGCCCACTTCCGTCCAGAACTCATCAACCGCATTGACGAAATCACGGTTTTTCACGGGTTAAGCCAAAACCACATTCGCGAAATTGCCAAAATCCAGTTACAGGCTTTGCGAAATCGTTTGGAAAAAGTGGGCGTGGGTTTGGAAATGACGGACGAAGCATTAGATTTTGTTGCCAAAACAGGTTTTGACCCGATTTACGGAGCAAGACCGTTGAAGAGAGCCATTCAGTCAGAAATCGAAAACCCATTAGCCAAAAAACTTTTGGCAGGCGACTATCCGCCGAATAGCACGGTGAAAATTTCTGTTACAGACAATCAAATTGTGTTTGCGTGATTGTGGGCTTTCAGGCTGCCTGAAAGGGGAGAAAAACCTTTTCAGGCTGCCTGAAAGCACTTCCCGTGCAGGGAAAGCACTTCCCGTGCGGGGAAATTGTCATTGCGAGCCGACAGACAAGCGTTAGCAATTTATTGCTTACGCTTGTGTCGTTGCGAGATTGAGTAAGCAATCGTGGCAACTCCATTAAACTGTATAGGCGTGGCAATCTTTTTATTTCGGAGAATAAAATAAATCTTTCAGGCAGCCTGAAACTTTTTCAGGTTGCCAAAAAAAGTCGACCACAAGTCATGCAATAAAAAATCATGACTTATCAAATAGTTCGTGTATAATTATTGGGTTCATGTAACAAACATTTCACTCTTTTTGTAGAATGTTCTTTTGTTCAGGCTGTCTCTTTATTATCCTTTCAGGCAGCCTGAAATTTTTTTGATTGATTTGGGCAGGCAAATCAATCATTCTTAAACCTAACCCGCACGACCTGTCGCGTGCATTTGAAAGTAATATTTTAAATATGGAAAATTTTGCTCAACTTTTGGACGAATATTTTCAATCCAAAGAAATGACCACAGGCGAAATCATCGCCGCTGAAATTACTGCAATCGACAACAATTTTGTTACTGTGAATGCAGGTTTGAAATCCGAAGCGTTAATTGATGTCCGCGAATTTAAAGCGATGGACGGCACTTTGGAAAATAAAGTCGGCGATATTGTCGAAGTGGTGATTGAACAAAATGAAGATGGTTTTGGTAACACCAAACTCTCTCGTGAAAAAGCAAAACGCGCTTCTGATTGGATTGCATTAGAAGATGCAATGGAAAGCGGTGAAATTTTAACTGGCTTAATCAGCGGCAAAGTAAAAGGCGGTTTAACGGTTATCATCAACAGTATTCGTGCATTCTTGCCAGGTTCTTTGATTGACATTCATCCAATCAAAGATACTTCTGCCTACGAAGGCAAGGAAGTTCAATTTAAAGTAATTAAATTGGATACAAAACGCAACAATGTTGTGGTTTCTCGCCGTGCAGTATTGGAAGAAACATTGGGTGCAGACCGCGAAGCATTGATGGAACGCTTGCAAGAAGGCACCATCGTTAAAGGTTTGGTGAAAAACATCACTGATTACGGTGCATTCGTTGATTTGGGTGGTATTGACGGCTTGTTGCACATCACTGATTTGGCATGGCGTCGTGTGAAACATCCATCAGAAGTTTTGGAAGTTGGGCAAGAAGTTGAAGCCAAAGTATTGAAATTCGATCAAGAAAAATCTCGTGTTTCTTTGGGCATCAAACAGTTGGGCAGCGACCCATGGGAAGATATTTCTCGCCGTTATCCAGCACAAACTCGCTTGTTCGGTAAAGTTTCTAATTTGACTGATTACGGTGCGTTTGTGGAAATTGAACCTGGTATTGAAGGTTTGGTGCATGTTACCGAAATGGATTGGACCAACAAAAATGTTCATCCAAGCAAAGTGGTTCAATTAGGTGATGAAGTTGAAGTCATGATTTTGGAAATTGACGAAGAACGCCGTCGTATTTCTTTGGGCATGAGACAATGTACTCCTAATCCTTGGGAAGAATTTGCAACAGCACATACCAAAGGCGAGAAAGTTACAGGTGTTATCAAAACCATCACCGATTTCGGTATGTTTGTTGGTTTGGGCGACATTGATGGCTTGGTTCATGTTTCTGACTTATCTTGGACAGAAAATGGACAAAACTTACTTCGTCAATACAAAAAAGGTGATGAAGTAGAAGCAATGATTTTGGGCATCGAAAAAGATCGTGTTTCTTTGGGCATCAAACAGTTGAAAAATGATCCATTCGGCAACTACATCAGCATGAATGACAAAGGTGCTTTGGTCAAAGGTACTGTTAAATCAGTAGAAGCCAAAGGTGCTGTGATTGCATTGGCAGATGAAGTGGAAGGTTATTTGCGTGCTTCTGAAATTTCACGCGATAAAGTCGAAGATGCTCGCAATGTGTTGAAAGAAGGCGAAGAAGTTGAAGCCATCATCATCAACATTGAACGCAGCAAACGAGGCATTGCTCTTTCCATCAAAGCCAAAGACGCCAAAGAACAAAATGAAGCCTTATTTGCGGTTTCGTCCAACAGTAATGTTGCTGCGGGTACAACCAATTTAGGTGATTTGTTGAAAGCTAAATTGGACAGTTAAGCAGCATGACGAGACAAGAATTAGCGCAACAAATTTTTGACCGCTTCAATGAAGTGGACAGAATAGTGAGCTTAAAAGACATGGAGCACAGTGTACAAGTGCTTTTGAACACTATGCTTCGCAGTCTTTCAAGAAAAGAGCGTATTGAAATTCGTGGATTTGGTGCTTTTGATATTACCGAGCGAAAGGCACGTACTGGACGCAATCCCAAAACAGGGGCTCTTGTTGCAGTGCCTGCCAAAAGAGTCGCTCGTTTCAAAGCAGGAAAAGAGCTTCGTCAAAGAGTTGATATTTAGTATCTCTTAAAAACAATGCCAATCTGTAATGATTGGCATTTGTTTTGGATTTCAGTCGTTGCTTGTTATAATGTGCAACTTTCAGCTTGCCTCAATAGGACAGGCAGGCTGAAACTTCTGCAAAACGCGTCATTTCGAATTCTCCATAGAAAAATGAAGAATCTAAAAAGATTCGCAACGAAGTTCAGAATGACCAAAGGCTTTAAACTGCAATTAAAATACATATGGTTTCAGGCTGCCTGTTCAATCATAGGTATATCATTTCAAAATACTTCAAAAGCCCGTCGTAGTTCAACGGATAGAACGCGCGCCTCCTAAGCGTGAAATACAGGTTCGATTCCTGTCGGTGGGGCCATAAACGAAAGAATAATGCAATGCAAAGTAGCTCAAAAACGCTCAATTCATATTTATCTCAAAATTTAGACCAATTCAACAGCATGGATAAACAAGACATTTACCATTTGATTGCAACTTCCATTTTGTTGTGTGTTTATGCTTATTTTTCATTATTAAGTGGCGGTTTTGACATCAATATCCAAAATGTTATGTTTACATGGGTTTTATTTGTTATTCCGCTGATTTTTTTGGGTTGTAAAACATTTCGTTATTTGGTGTTGTTGCACGGCGTGGTATCCGTTCTTTATTTACCCGTAGGAATGCTATGGGGGCGAGTGAATGTCAATATAGTTGCAGCCCTCATGGGCACCAATTTGACTGAAAGCAAAGATTTTTTCTCCTTAATTCCGTACAAATACTACCTTATACAACTGGTATTTGTGGGCGTGGTGTTTTTGTTAGTAAAAACAGCTCAAAAAATCAAACCCTGTAATCAAAATCAAAAAAGTAGTACAGCCTTGATGTATGTATGTATGTATGTA
>JAGCOT010000053.1 GCA_017645365.1 Neisseriaceae bacterium | reverse complement strand
TCCCAAAAGCCTAAATTTAGGCAGCCTGAAACAGTTACATCACAAAAACAAATTGCTCTCTCCCAATAAACTCAACCGACAACGCCATTTCAGCTTGCCTGTGTGGATTGGAAATCTTGTTTTATTCTGTTTGATTTTGAATTGCATAAAATGCGTGGTGCGAACCACAAAACTTGCCTGTGATTGTTCTGTCAAATGCGACACACTTTTTTCACGGCAAGTTATTGCAGTTAGCCCACGCGATTGAACGGTTTTTTTGATTTTCAGGCTGCCTGAAAAAAAAACGCTATCCATTAGTGAATAGCGTTTTTTTATCTCAATAACCTTGCTGATACTGTTGTTGTGGCGGTTGATATTGCTGTTGTGGCACTGGTTGTACATAAGGCTGTACATACACAGGCTGGGCTCCATAATAGCCGTTGCCCATAGTTTCAGGCTGACCGCCGATACACTGAAACTCGAAAGTAACTTGGTAAGTCATACAATTTGTCCAAAAACCAGGACTGCGAATACACTGACGAGTTGCTCCGCCAAAGGCTTCTGCGTCTTGATAACCCCATCGCTGACAACGCTTGGCGGCAAGTTGTATGCCTGCTTCCATTGTGGGCGATGCTTGCGACATTTCGGGCTGTTCATAAGCAATTTTCACCGTGCCGTCCGCACGAGAACCGCCTACTGCGAGCCAATTAGGATTAGCGGTTTGAGGTTACAATTCCTTCTGTGCGTTTAGTACAACCTTTTTGAGAAACAATGGTCATTGCTTCAATTTGAGAGCAAGACTGGAAAAGTATGATCCATCGCAGTTTTCCCTATAATTTGGGTAAATTATTTGGGATAGTTGATGTTCATCCGTTGCCAACACAGCCTCGCCCAATAGAATAACAGCAACGCTTTTTGTGTGAGTAGTCATAATCTATGTCCATTAGTTTAAACGAACAAAACTCATGACTAATAATCAGTTTCATCACTGACATGAATTATTTTCAGGAAGTGCATAACTGGCAGTATTACTGATGTTGAGCGATTGATTGCCATTCATACTGATATTGCCTTGATACATGGCACCTGCTTCGATTTGCAGATTATTAGTAACAATTTCACCTACGATACGAGCCGTGCTCTTTAAATGCAAAGAATCACAACGAACATTGCCTGAAATTTGACCATAAGCTACTACTTCCTGGCAATTTACATTACCAATAATCGTAGCATTCTCACCAATGACGGTTAAACCATCAACTTCAACATCTCCTTCAACACGACCGTCAATTTTAACTGACTGTGTTGATTCAATATTACCCAAAATCACACATTGCTCACCAATGATGGTGTTCAATGCGTTGCTGGAAGAAGAGGAATATGAGGTGTCATTTTTTTTAAACATGATGATTCCTTATTTAACATGAGCATTAATGGATAAAAAGCTTTCTGGATCAATTGGAGCACCGTTTCGGCGTACTTCATAATGCAAATGAGGACCAGTGGAACGGCCTGTTGAGCCTGCACGACCTACAACATCACCAGCAGAAATTTTCTTGCCAACTACTACATCAATAGCAGATAAATGACCATAATAAGTTTCATAACCAAAACCATGACGAACACGGACTAAATTCCCATAACCACCATGATAGCCAGCCTGAACCACCGTACCATCTGCCGTAACACGAATAGGATCGCCAACTCTGGCGCGAAAATCTAAACCCATGTGCGTTTCACGACCTTGACCTGAAAAAGGATTGGCACGCCCGCCAAAACGAGAGGTCTTCGCCCCATGATGTGGCAAACCCAAAGGAACTTGCTTGATGGCTTGCGTCAAACGCACAACATCTTTAGCATAAGTTCCTGTATACGGAACTTCTTGAAATATTGTCGTTTCAGGAATTTCAGGTCCCCCAACAGCATCATTGATATCTTCATTCGAAGAAGGTGGTGGTGCAAAACTAACAGGCTTTACCTTAACACCACGCTCTTTTAAGTACTTTTGTAATTGTTCGATTGATTTTTCTGACTGACTTAATGCTTTGACCTTGCGTTCTACTTCTTCGGAGGTTGCATTGCGTAAATCAGCAACTTGTTGTTGCAAATCTGCTTTTTCATCATCAAAACGCGACATTTCTAATTTTTTCGTCCCGTAAGCAATGGCTAATTGAACACAAGCTACCGTCAATACCACTGCAATCACAGTCAGCAATAATAAAACAGGTCGAAGGGCTTTAAGATGAAATGGATTGACTTGCAGGGTGCGTGTGCTGCGTTCATCCAAAATCATTACCGTAACTTTTTTCTTCTTTTCGACCTGTTTGTTATTGTTTTTTGATTCTTTTGCTAATTTCATAATAACCCATTGAAATTATTCATAAACTACTCATTATAACAAATACAAGCCATGATGTCTTACCGAACATCATGGCGTCTTTTGAAGTACTTAACGATCACTGTTTGCTGTGCGTTTGGAGAATTGTATGCCCAACTGTTTAAGTTTGCGGTACAAATGTGTCCGCTCCAAACCAACTCTTTGTGCCACTTGGGACATGTTATTATTTTCGCGACGCATATGATATTCAAAATAACGGCGTTCGACTTCTTCTTTCAAATCTCTTAATGGCAAATCAAAATCGAAATTACCGCCCTCATTACCATAGCGAGCACGATAGCGTTCTAAAATGGTTTGGATGTTTTCTTCTGTAACCACGCCATCTTGGCAAGACAATGCTGCTGTTTTAATCACTTGGCATAATTGATCAAAATTACCAGGCCAACTGTATTGTCGCATAACACCGATAGCTTCATTGGTAAAACGCACCAAACGAATTTGTCGTGTTTCTATTAGATACACCAAGATGGTATCGATATTTTTTTCCAAATCTTCCAAATGATTTCGCAAAGGGGGCACAACCACTGTACGCACTGCAAGCAATTCCCCCAATGTTTTATTGAAATTTTCTTGAGTGAAAAACTGACTCAAAGGACATGAGCAAGCAGCAATAACTCGTACTTTGTATTGTGGAGTACGGGTTTGCAATACTTGCACTATCGCATTTTGCACTTCAATTGGATACAAGGCCACATTGCCTAAATAAAGTGTGCCTCCATGTGCAGCCTTCAACCAATTTTGAGAAGGATGTAACCATTGCTCCACTGTTGGGGCTACCCATGGTTGTCGTTTATCTTGAAAATATTCGGCAACAATATCAAAAGAGGAGCCCACTTCGCCAGATAGTAAAATAGTTGGTTCTTGATAAAAATTTTGCAAACGCTCAAACATTTGAATCATGCAGGGTGCATTGCCCAATTTTTCAAGTGAAAAATGGGTAACCGATGCTTTCGGTGATGTTTTGATGGCACGCTTAATTGCAGGTAACAATTTTTGCAAGGAAATGGGTTTTTCTAAAAAATCCAATGCACCGATTTTTGTTGCTTCCACTGCGGTATCTACACTGGCGTGTCCGCTCATCACAATCACAGGCATGGTGAGTAAAGAAAGATTTACCCATTCTTTGAGTAAAGAAATGCCATCTCCATCGGGAAGCCAGACATCTAAAAGGACTAAATCTGGCGTCATGTTTTGACGAATTTTCATCGCTTCCGCTACGCTTTCTGCGGTAGTGGTACGATAGCCTTCTTCTTGTAAAATTTCTGACAGAAGCTCGCGAATGCCAGCTTCATCATCGACAATCAAAATGTTGGCGTTTTTCATGATGATATTAAATTCTCCGTTAAATGTAGATAAATGGTGATAATTGCCCCAGAATCCTTACCATTGGCAATGAAAATTTCTCCGTTATGTTCATCTATAATTTTTTTCACAACGGACAACCCTAAACCTGTTCCTGCTTTTTTATTGGTAACATAGGGTTCAAAAGCATGTTGCAAAATTTCTGGTTCAAAACTCAAACCGTTGTTGATAATTTGCAACTGTGCTTTGTTTTCATAAATGCTGGTAACAATTTCCACTTTGGGTTGTTTGTCCGTAACAGCAGCCTCTTGTGCGTTTTTAAGCAAGTTATGGATCACTTGACGGAAAGCCGACACATCAATTTTGACAATTAACGGTTCGGCTATAAGTGTTGCTGAAAAGTGGCAAACTTGAGAATTGTCGTACAAAACCAACACTTCGTCAATCAGTTGATTTAAATTAACCAACACAAAATCCAAATGTTGTACCCTCGCATAGTTGCGAAAGCCCTCTAACATTTCTTTCAAAGCATTTACCTGATTGATGATGGTAGTGGTTGAACGGTTTAAAAATTCATTATTTTTGGCATCCAAGTGATCACTTAATTTTAATTGCAATCGTTCAGCAGAAAGTTGGATTGGCGTTAATGGATTTTTAATTTCATGTGCCAAACGGCGTGCGACTTCACCCCAAGCGGATTCCTTTTGTGCTTCCATGAGTGTGGTAATGTCATCAAAAATGATGATGGTATTGGTTTCATCATCATCCAGTTTAGCCGCTTTACCCACCAAAAATTGTGTTTTATCAAAACCTGTGTACTCAAATTGATAGGATTTATTGGTTCCTGCATAATCAATGGTTCGCAACACAAAACGCCCCAAGCAGGCAGCAGGAACACCTTCATTCACCCAGCGGTACAATGGCTTACCAATCAATTTAGACAAAAAGCCTGGCAACATATTTTCTGCGGCTCCATTAAATTTACGCAAACAACCATTTTTATCCAAACTCAAAATGCCTGATGATAAGGAAGAAAAAACCAGTTCGAGGTAACGCCGTTCTTGTTCTTGCCGTTGATAAAGTTTATTAGCGATGGTTCGATTGGTATCTAATTGTTGTGCCATGCGATTAAATCGTGCAGACAATATACCTAACTCATCTGTACGAAAAATCGGTGCTCGTTTTGAAAAATCACCTGTGGAAACAGATTGTGCCACTGTGTTCAGGTAGCGTAACGGTTGAATAAAACGACGGGAAAACAAAGTTGCCAGCCATAATGACAGCAGCATCGCAATCAACGCTGTAATAATCAAAATTGTTGAGAAAAAAACTTGCAAACCATTGTGGCTTTGAGTGATGCTTTGGAAATAATTTCTCGCATGGTCAATCAGGGTAATATCAATTAAAGTTTTATTGGGCACCTGTTGAGAGAAGAAAAACCAATATGATTTTTGATTGATTTTTCGTGGAATCAAGGTTTGTGTGTAGATGGTGTGATTGTGATTAATATTTTCCAGATAATGAAAAGTAGACAAATTTTCTGGAAATTTTTTCGGAAACACGCTATCCGTTGAAATAACGGGCGGATTCGGATCTGAATGTTCAGTAAACGCTAATACAGGATTTTGGCGGTCAGAATCGGCAAACACCATAATTTGCGTAAAATGGGCAGCGGTATGTTCTTGTATCACTTTCTGAAAATGACGATTTTCCAAATTTTGAGCCATCATATTCGTCATTTGTATTGCTTGCATATGAACATTATTCGCAAAGTTTTGCAATACCGTTTTTGAGATATTTTGCGAATGTTCCAAAATCTTTTCAGTATGCTCGCCAAACCAAGTATTCGATGTATAAGTAATAAAATGGAATGTAATCAGCATAATGAACAGGGTGGGAAATAAACACACCCACACCAAAATATCCAAAAGTTGCCGCATGATGCGACTACCAAAAATATTTTGTTTATTTTCTTGATTGAGTTTCCAAAAACGATAAAACAGGTAACACAACAAAGAAACAATCAGCACCGATGCTATTGAGGTCAGTACAAAAAAATGCCGCATGATAAATTCGGTATAACCAAAAAAAATCATCGAAGCGTAAGCAATCAAAGTCAAAACAGAAACCAAAAGCAGTATCAAAATGTACATAATGAAAACTCTAAAAATGTTACGGCATTGTTTTCAGGCTGCCTGAATGATAGGCAACCTGAAAAACTGATTTTAACTTAAAACAATCATTTTGACTGAAATAAACCTTATATTCGCTTCGCCTCTCGGTTTGCAGAAACACAGGCTTTTTGTTTCGCAATCTCCTTTACTTCACTTCGCTTGTAAAAGATTTTGACTTCGTCAAAATAAACCTTGTTTTAGCTTCGCTTCGTTCGCAGAAACGCAGGTTTTTGCTTCGCAATCTTTTTTGATAAACCTCGTTTATCAAAAGTTTGATACTTCGTATCAAACAAACCTTGTTTTAAGCAACGCATATGTAGCAAATGATCGTTTTTTATGTTCACTGAAATGAAGTTAAACAGCATCAAACAGGCAGCCTGAAACTTATATGAAAAATGTTTTAGCTTCGCAGAAACTCTGTTTTAACTTTGTCAAAACTTCGTTTTAGCTTCGCAGAAACTTCGTTTTCAGGCTGCCTATCGCTTTTTTAGACTGGCGTATTTAAAATCAACTGATTCATGCGTTTAACAAATTCGGCAGGATTGTCCAATTTACCGCCTTCTGAAAGCAATGCTTGGTCATACACCAATTTTGCCCATTGATTTTGTTGGGTTTCATCGCTTTCGCTTTTGATTTTTTGAATCAGCAAATGCGATGGATTGATTTCTAATACAGGTTTATTGTGTGGAATTTGGTTGCCTGCCCCAGCCGCCTCCAACATACGGGCTAAATGCTGCGACATTTCGTGTTCCCCTACCACCAAACAAGCAGGACTTTCAGTCAGTCGCGTGGTTACACGCACATCTGAAACCGTATCGCCCAATGCTTTTTTGATGATTTCCACCACATTTTGATTGTCTTCTTCTGCTTGTTTTTGTTCGGCTTTTTCGGCTTCGTCTGCCATATTGCCCAAATCAAGCGTCCCTTTGGCAACACTGACCAATTTTTTGCCATCAAATTCAGTTAAAGTGCTGGTTACCCATTCATCAACACGGTCGGTCAGCAATAAAACTTCCACGCCTTTTTTCTGGAAGATTTCCAAATGCGGACTGTTTTTGGCAGCCGCATAATTATCGGCGGTGATGTAATAAATTTTATCCTGTCCGTCTTTCATACGAGAGACATAATCTGCCAACGAAACGCTTTGTGTTTCATTGTCTTGATGGGTAGATGCAAAATAACATAAGGACGCAATGCGTTCTTTATTGGCAAAATCTTCGGCAATCCCTTCTTTAAGCGTATTACCAAAAGTTTTCCAAAAGGCTGCATATTCTTCTGGTTTATTTTTTTGCATGTCTTCCAGTAAAGACAACACTTTTTTCACGCTGCCTGCACGAATAGCATCTAAATCTTTGGATTCTTGCAAAATTTCACGAGAAACATTGAGTGGTAAATCGTTGCTATCAATCACGCCTTGCACCCAACGCAAATACAAGGGCATGAGTTTTTTCGCATCGTCCATAATAAACACGCGTTTAACATACAATTTAACGCCGTGTTTGGGATCTCGTTCATATAAATCAAACGGTGCCCGCTTGGGTACATACAGCAATCCTGTATATTCTTGACGACCTTCTACTTTAAAATGCGTCCAAGTGCGTGCTTCGTCAAAATCGTGGGCGACATGACGATAAAATTCTTGATATTGTTCTGGTGTAATATCATTTTTCGGCAAAGTCCATAGGGCTTGAGCTCGATTTACCGCTTCCAATTCATCAGATGTTTTAACTGAACCATCTTCGTTGTATTCAGGAGCTTTTTTCATCAAAATGGGTACGGCGATATGGTCGCTGTATGTTTTGACAATGCGGCGTAAAGTCCAATCAGACAGCAAATTGTTTTGTTCTTCTTCTTTCAGATGCAAAATGACATCGGTACCGCGTTTGGATTTGTTGATGGTTTCAACCGTAAATTCTCCATCGCCTTTGGAAATCCAACGAACCGCTTGGTTTTCAGGCTGCCCTGCACGGCGACTTTCCACTGTTACTTGGTCTGCCACAATAAATGCTGAATAAAAACCAACACCAAATTGACCAATTAAATGAGCATCTTTTTGTGCATCGCCTGTGAGTTGTTCAAAAAATTTTTTCGTACCCGATTTGGCAATGGTACCCAAATGGTCAATAATTTCCGCTTCGTTCATGCCAATGCCGTTGTCCGAAATGGTGATGGTTTTATCATCTGGATTGGCGGTGATGATAATGTTCAGTTCTGGGTCATCGGCTAATAAACTGTTATCATTGAGTGCTTCAAAACGCAGTTTATCGACTGCGTCCGCCGCATTGGAAACCAATTCACGCAAAAAAATCTCTTTGTTGGAATACAAAGAGTGAATCATCAAATGAAGGAGTTGTTTGACTTCTGTTTGAAAAGCATGGGTTTGTTTCATAATCGTTCCTGTATTCAAAACAATAAAGATAGGGCGGTTTCATCTATTTTCAAGGTATGCTCATGAGTTATTGTGATTATTGTCGTTTATTGCCTGATGACGATGTGAATGTGATTTATCATAATGAAATGTACGGTTTCCCCTTGCATGATGATGTTTTGTTGTTTGAGCGTTTGGTTTGGGAAATCATGCAGGCTGGATTAAATTGGACTTTAATTCTGCAACGCCAAAATGCTTTTGCTGCTGCCTTTGAAAATTATGATTTATCAAAACTTGCTTTATTTGAAGAACAAGAAATTCTGTGCTTGATGAAAAATCCGCACATCATTCGTCATCGCAAAAAAATCGAAGCGGTGATTTTTAACGCCCAAGCAGTATTGAAAATTCAAAAACAATGGGGGTCGTGGAATGAATGGCTGCGTCATCACGCTTCGCTTCATTCGGATTTAAACGATTGGGTGCGATTGTTTAAACAACATTTTCACTTTGTGGGGACTGAAATTGTGCGTGAATTTTTAACCAGCATTGCTTTGTTTGGTCATGCACACGATGATGATTGTCCCATCAGACAAAAAATTCAGAAAATTTTTCAGGCTGCCTGATTAGGTATCTTTGTGGAAAACTTTATGACATAGGCAGGCTGAAAAGCCTTTTCTGTACATGATTTGAAAGAGTTTGTCAAAAATTTGCAATTTTATGCGGTTTTGATTCAACCCTTGTATTAAGCCTATCGCAAAAAAGCGTCAATCTACAATCATTCTGACGCAAAATAGGTGGTATATAGTTGTCCCCCAAATCGGGGTGGGCTATAATTGCGGGCATTGTTGGTAAATCCAGTTTCGCGTTATAGCCACCCCCCAAATTGGGGTGGGCTATATACCACTTTTAGTGGTGTATGGTATTCCTGAATGGACAGGAACTGTAATAAGAGCGTTTTTGGCATTCTTTTTAAGAATGGAGCTCGCGTGGTAAGACTGGTATCCACTGACCATAAACAAATTGATAAGCAAAAGATTTTGCGAACCCAGCGACAAAAAACCGACAAGAGAACTTGTCGGTTTTGTCTTTATCAGGTTGCCTGTCTTTTCAGGCTGCCTATCCTATACGGGCAATACCCCAGCACGGGCAGTGCTTTCAGGTTGCCTATTTTTTCAGGTTGCCTATCCTATACGGGCAACACCCCAGCACGGGCAGTGCTTTCAGGTTGCCTTAAATTTCCATCTGTTTATGGATGTTGTGCATTAGTCCCAATGCGTTTGAGATTGTTATAACTCATCCATACAAACAAAGCTTTGCCAACGATGAGTCGGTCATCGACAAAACCCCAGTAACGGCTGTCTGCACTGTTGTCGCGATTGTCGCCCATCGCAAAATATTGCCCTTGCGGCACTTGGCAAGTAAAACCTTTTTCGTCATATTGACAAGCATCACCACGATACAACACGCTGTCGACATTAAATAAATTGGCTTCGGGTACTTGGTAAATTTTGAACTTTTTGCCGTTGAGTTCTTCCGTCAAAACTTTCACTTCAATCGGTGCGTGATTGTTATCCATCGGAAAAATTTCGGTAGCTATTTCTTTATCTTGAATCACTTCGCCATTGATGGTGAGTATTTTGTCGTGATAATCCACTACATCACCACCTACGCCAACAATTCGCTTGATGTAATTGATTTCTGGACGAAGTGGATAATTGAATACCACCACATCGCCGCGTTGCACTTTGTTGATGGGGATAATAACATTGTTGATAATCGGCGTGCGAATGCCATAAGAAAATTTATTCACCAACACAAAATCACCAGGCACTAAACCAGGTCGCATGGAACTGGATGGAATCACAAAAGGTTCTACCACAAAGGTTCGCAAGATAAAAATCGCCAAAATAATCGGAAAAAATCCGCTTAAATAATCCACTGCATGATAGGAAACATAAGGAATATCTGGATTTTGTTGTTGTGCTTTGCGAATGTTGTAACGATTGATGAGCCAAACAATTAAGGTAATTACCGTAAAAATCAGTAAAACAGCGGTAAAACTCATATACTGCGACAAAACGCCAAATACGCCAATCATGATAAGCAAATAAGACCACTGCAATCCTGATGACCATTCATCGGTTTCAGGCTGCTTGTTTTTATCGCTATACCACCAACCAATCGCACCGAATAATAGGGCAGCAATACTTAAAATTAAAAATTTGCTCATGATTGATCACTCACTTGTAAAATCGCCAAAAACGCCGATTGCGGAATTTCAACATTGCCCACTTGTTTCATGCGTTTTTTACCTGCTTTTTGTTTTTCTAAAAGTTTTTTCTTGCGTGTGATGTCGCCACCATAACATTTTGCCAAAACATTTTTACGCAAGGCTTTGACATTTTCTCTGGCGATAATCGTACCGCCAATGGCAGCCTGAACCGCAATATCAAACATTTGTCGCGGAATTAACTCTCGCATTTTGGAAACCAATTCACGCCCTCTGTATCGTGCCGATTGTTGATGCACAATCAAACTTAAAGCGTCTACTTTTTCGCCATTAACCAAAATATCCAATTTGACTAAATCTGCTGCACGAAATTCTTTGAAATGATAATCCACCGAAGCATAACCACGAGAGGTGGATTTCAGTTTGTCGAAAAAGTCTAACACCACTTCGTTCAAAGGCATGTCATAAGTCAACATAACTTGCCGACCCATGTACTGCATATTGACTTGAATGCCGCGTTTTTGATTGCATAAAGTCATCACCGCACCGACAAATTCTTGCGGCACCAAAATGGTAGAAGTGATGATGGGTTCCAAAATGGTATCCACACTGCCTGCGTCTGGTAATTTGGATGGATTTTCTACTTCGATGGTTTCACCATTTTTCAAAACCACTTGATATACCACTGTGGGGGCAGTGGTGATTAAATCCATATCAAACTCTCGTTCCAAGCGTTCTTGGACGATTTCTAAATGAAGCAAACCCAAAAAACCACAACGAAAACCAAACCCCAAAGCCTGCGATACTTCTGGTTCAAAATGCAAAGCCGCATCATTCAGTTGTAATTTTTCCAAAGCATCTCGTAATGCTTCGTAATCATGACTTTCGACTGGATACAAACCTGCAAATACTTGCGATTTGGCTTCTTTAAAGCCTGCCAATGCTTCGCTGGCAGGATTATCGACCAAAGTAACGGTATCGCCCACTTTGGCGGATTTGAGTTCTTTAATGCCTGTAACCAAAAAGCCTACTTCACCTGCATGCAAAGCATTTTTTTGAATGGATTTAGGGGTAAAAATCCCTAATTGTTCGACCTGTGTTTCTCCGCCTGTTGCCATAAAACGCACTTTATCTTTAACTTTCAGGCTGCCTGAAACAATGCGAATCAACATGACTACACCGACATAGTTATCGAACCAAGAATCAATAATCAAGGCTTTTAGCGGAGCGTTCTCATCCCCTGTGGGTGCAGGAATTTTGGCAATGATTTCTTCTAAAACATCTTCAACCCCTAAACCACTTTTGGCAGAACAACGCACTGCATCAGCTGCCTCAATGCCGATAATATCTTCAATTTCTTCGCAAACGCGTTCAGGCTCGGCGGAAGGTAAATCAATTTTATTGAGTACAGGGACCACTTCCACGCCTAAATCAATGGCGGTATAACAATTCGCAACCGTTTGTGCTTCTACACCTTGCGAAGCATCAACCACCAACAATGCCCCCTCGCAAGCAGAAAGGGAACGAGAAACTTCATACGAAAAATCCACATGTCCTGGTGTATCAATCAGATTCAAAAGATAAGTTTGTCCATCGCGAGCCTGATATTGCAAAGCCGCTGTTTGAGCTTTGATGGTGATGCCGCGTTCTTTTTCAATATCCATAGAATCAAGAACTTGGGACGACATCTCGCGTTGCTCTAAACCGCCGCAATGTTGAATAAAGCGGTCAGCAAGCGTGGATTTGCCGTGATCAATATGGGCAATAATGGAAAAGTTGCGAATGTTTTTCATTGGGAAGAAGCAGAATGATTAAAAAATCGTATGCAAAGGGGCGAATTTTATCCGAAAACAAGCATTTTGGGGGAATTGCTTGGATGATAATGAACTTTTCAGGCTGCCTGAACTCTAAACACTCTCTTTTATGGAAGTTATAGCTGTTTTATAGCAAAACCATGCTGTGTTACTTTGCTTTGCCGTATTACTTAAAATACTGCTTCGGCTTCTCGCTTTGCTCTGAAACGACTATAAAAGACGATTGAATATAGCAATAACAATACCAAAATGATACAATGCAGGTCGTTTAAATTGAGTGTTGCTTTCAATCAAGTATCTCAATGGTGGCTGGATAGTCGCCTCAATTAGTTAGAAATAATATGAGTAGGACCATCAAAAAAATTCTTCATTGGCTGTGTGCTTTTCTGCCGGCTTTAATGCTGGTGATGCCTTTGCACGCGCACGCTGCCCCTAATAAAAAGCCTGCCAAAGCAACGGCAGTGAAAAAAACTACCCCAAAAACCTCTGCCAAAAAAGCCCCTGCTAAAAAAGCAGATGCGAAGAAAAAAGACACCAAGAAAAAGGACAATAAAAAAGATACCAAAAAGAAAACCAACCAAAAAGACAATAAGAAAAAGGACAACAAAAAGAAAGACACAAAAAAAGATACTAAAAAGAAAATTAACTCAAAAGACACCAAGAAAAAGGATAAGAAGAAAGACAATAAGAAAAAGGACAACAAAAAAGATACCAAGAAGAAGGACAACAAGAAAGACAACAAA
Source organism: Neisseriaceae bacterium (assembly GCA_017645365.1). GTDB lineage: Bacteria > Pseudomonadota > Gammaproteobacteria > Burkholderiales > Neisseriaceae > RGIG9985. The sequence goes on along the minus strand of JAGCOT010000053.1, from coordinate 9,376 downwards.
AAGAAAGATACGAAAAAAGATTCCAAGAAAAAAGACACCAAAACCGCTACAAGCAAAGAGCGGAAAAAAGATACGCCAACAGCGAAGAAAAAAACACCGCCTGTAATCCCTGCTGCACCTGAAACAGCAGTGCGAAAACAAGAAAAAGTGGAAGAGACACCGTTAGAACCCATAGGGGTAACCACGCCTAAAAAACCTATCGTCAATAAGCCGATTGTCAAACAATCTCACTCCAAACAAGAGGCAGACGATTTGTTAATGCATGCCATGAGTTTATTAGGCTTGTCGTATCGTTTTGGCGGGACTTCTACCAGTAGCGGTTTAGATTGCAGTGCCTTTATGCAATATGTTTTCCGCAAAGCTTGGGGGGTAAATCTGCCACGCACATCTGCGGCACAATTTGAAACAGGCACCCCTGTGCAGCGTGAAAATTTGCGTCCTGGCGATTTAGTCTTTTTCTCACGCAATAAAAAACGCATCGGTCATGTGGGGATGTACATCGGTAATAATCAGTTTATTCACGCACCCAGTACGGGGAAAAACATTGAAATTCAGCGTTTGGACAAACCGTATTATGTTAAAAATTACATGGGGGCAAGACGCTATTCGCGTTCCAATATTGGCGTGCAATGATGAATACATTTCCCAAATGGCATGATAAAAATGGGCAGTTGATTGCCTGTACTGAAAAAATCAAAGTCATGCAAGAAAATATGACAGAATTGCAACAAATGGCACAAGATGCTTTTGAAGACGCTTTGCTGATGGGCTGTGATGAAAACCAAGTGCGTGCGTTTTTGCAAACTTTGATGGCGTCCTTAAATAACCCCTACAACCTTGATTGATATGCCTAAACTTTCTGTTGTCATTGTCGCTCGTAACGAAGAAAAAAACATTTCAGGCTGCCTGAAAAGTGTTTCTTTTGCTGATGAAATCATTGTGATTGATGATTACAGCGAAGACAATACAGTTTCCATCGCTCGTGATTTGGGGGCGAAAGTTTTTCTTCGTGCGATGGACGGCAATTATGCAGCACAAAAACAATTTGGCATGGAGCAAGCATCAGGCGATTGGCTATTGTTTTTGGATTGCGATGAACGCATCACGCCAGAGTTGGCGAATGAAATTCAACAAAAAGTTCAGGAAAATCAAAAGAAAACTTATTTAATTCGCCGTTTGAATTATTTTAATAATACCCGTGTGCGATATGGCACTTTGCGTTCTGATTATGTTGCTCGGTTGATGCCGAAAGATAAAATTCAAATTGTAGGCTTGGTGCACGAGCGTTTTGAATATCCTTACGAAGAGCAAAAATGTCAACACGGTATGGAACATAGAGCTTACGCCTCTTGGTCGCAGTATTATCGAAAATTTGACCAATACACTGATTTATCGGCGAAACAATATTTACAAGCAGGCAAAAGTGTTTCTTTTTGGCGAGATATTGTTTTTCGTCCCATTTGGGCGTTTTTGAAGATGTATATTATTCATGGTGGTTTTTTAGATGGGAAAATTGGCTGGATTTTAGCGGTCAATCACTACCACTACACCATGACCAAATATGTTCGTTTTTATGATTTAAAAAATCCTTTTTAATGTGACTACCGTTAGCCTGATTATCACAACCTATAATCGTCCAGAAGCACTGGCTTTGGTGCTGGATAGTGCTTTGCGACAAAGTAGGCAGCCTGAAGAAATCATTATTGCTGATGATGGTTCTTCGGACGATACGCTTTGGCTGATTGAGGGTTATCAATACCAAGCGACCATTCCCATTGTGCACGCTTATCAAAAAGATGAGGGCTTCCGTTTAGCACGCTCTCGCAATAATGCCATTCGCATGGCAAAAGGGGATTATCTGATTGTGGTGGATGGCGATACCATTTTGCACCCTGATTTTGTTGCCGACCACTTGCGTTTGAGTGCCCCTAATGTTTTTTGCATTGGTTCTCGTCTATTGTTGAGCGAACAAGAAACCCAAAAGGTTTTTGCAAACAAAAAATTTCATTTTTCATTCAAGCATACTGATGCTCCTGACAAAATCAAGGCATTGCATTTTCCGTGGATCAACTATTTCTTTTCGCTTCGCAAAAAGCCGATTGAACAACTGATTTATAAAATACGCGGCTGTAATATGGCGTTTTGGCGTCAAGATGTTGAAGCTGTTAACGGATTTAATCAAGACATCGAAGGGTGGGGGCGAGAAGATTCCGAATTCGCCGCAAGGCTTTTCAAAAAAGGCTTGGCGTTAAGAACCATCAAATTCGCCGCCATTCAATATCATCTATGGCATCCTGAAAACAATCGTGCTTCTTTACCCGAAAACGACCAAATTTTGGCAAACACTCTTCAATCCTCCTCCATACAATGCAAAAATGGTTTAATGCAAATGGAATAATTTTTAGTCGTATAAAAAAGTTTCAGGCTGCCTGTTGTAACGATACGGGCAGCCTGAAATGGTTAATGCAGTAAGAAAATGCTTGCCAATCCTAAAAAGATAAAGAATCCGCCTGAATCGGTTACGGCGGTAATCAAAACGCTGCTGCCTAATGCGGGGTCGCGTCCCATTTTTTCTAATGTAACTGGAATCAACACCCCAACGACGGCAGCGAGAATTAAATTGAGTGTCATGGCCACCATCATCACCACACCAATGCCTAAATTGTGATACAACACATAAGAAATAACGCCCATAATGCTGCCCCAAATCACGCCATTGGCAAGGGCGACGCCAATTTCTTTTTTGAAAAGATATTTGGCACCTGTCATATCTAATTGTCCTGTTGCCAACGCTCGCACAATCATGGTGATGGTTTGATTGCCTGAATTGCCACCAATCCCCGCAACTATGGGCATTAAAGCTGCCAATGCGACAATTTTTTCAATCGAACCTTCAAATAAACCAATCACACGAGAAGCAACCAACGCGGTGCATAAGTTAATCGCCAGCCAAACCCAACGATTTTTAACGGAATCTAAAACAGGGGCGAATAAATCTTCTTCTTCTTGCAAACCTGCCATGTTCAACATATCGGCTTCGCCTTCTTCGCGAATGACATCAACCATCGCATCAATGGTGAGTCGTCCGATGAGATGACGCGTATCATCAACCACTGGTGCGGTAATGAGATCGTATTTTTCAAACGCTTGGGCAGATTCTTCGGTATTGTCTTGCGGATGAAAAATCACCACATCTTTTGCCATGATCTCTGATACCAAAGCATCAGGATCGCTGACCAATAATTTGCGAATAGGCAGAACACCTTGCAAAACATCGTCTTCATCAACCACAAAAACTTTATCGGTATGATCAGGCAGTTGCTCAAAACGGCGTAAATAACGCAAAACCACTTCGCACGAAACATCGGCACGAATACTCACCAACTCGAAGTCCATAATCGAACCGACTTGATTTTCTTCGTAAGAAAGAGCGGTTTGAATTTGTTCGCGTTCTTCTTCATCGCGGTTTTGCAAAACTTCGGTTACGACATGGTGCGGCATATCCGCAGCCAAATCGGCAACTTCATCAGCGGAAAGATCTTCCATCGCGGCAAGCAATTCTTCCTTGCCCATGGTTTCCATCAAAGTTTCACGAACAGAATCAGAAACTTCAAGCAAAACTTCGCCATCGTCTTCTGGTGCTGCTAATTTCCACACCAAAATACGCTCATCTAATGGCAAAGATTCTAAAACCGTTGCCATATCCGCAGGGTGCAGCGGATGGAGTAAACTGCGTAATTCTTGATACAGTGGGTGGTCGGAATTCCCTTGCTCGTCAAAAGTTAACTGCCCATACACAGGCAGCAAGGATTCCGCTAATTCACGAATGCGTTCGATATCGTCTGAAAGACGCTCGGGAGAATAGGTTTCAAAATTGGTTTCAGTCATGATTATGCTTGGCTTATGTCGCAAATCATGCTGATTTGGACAAAAGGATTAAATAAAAGGGAAGCTGTAAAAACTGTCCGTGTCCATAAAAAATTGCCCTTAAATCTTGGGCGAATAATAACGATGCTCGAATTATAATGTTTTTCAGGCAGCCTGAAAATATTTTCATGATGATATGGTTGTTTCAGAGCAAAAAAAGGCAAGACAAAAGCCTTGCGACAGTATCAATAATACAGCAAGGCAAGGAACACTGCATGATTTTGCTATGAAACGACTATATTTTTCAGGCTGCCTATTCAACGGCAACCTGAAAAGATTTCATCTTATCGAAAGCCAATAAAATAAGTTCAGGATTGTTTTTGGCAAGTTGCGTACTATCTGACAAAGTTTGTCGCCATAAACGCACGCCATTTTGACCATAAAACAATCCTAACCATTGTTTGACAATATTGCGTAATGGTGTTTTTTGTGCTGTTTCTTGCACGGCGTATTGATATAAACGATTGATTAAATCATCGTCTGTCAAAGCGGAATGCGTCTGATTAAAAAATGTTTTATCCCATGTTTGCATCAACATTGGTTGATGATAAATGCCCCTTCCCAACATCACGCCATCGGTATGTTGTAAATGCTGACTGATTTCTTCATTATGGGCAATGCCGCCATTGATGACGATGTTTAAATCAGGGAAATCTTGTTTGATGCGATACACAAAATCGTATTTTAACGGTGGAATATCTCGATTTTCTTTGGGAGATAAACCGTGTAGCCAAGCGTTGCGAGCGTGAATAATAAAAGTGCGACAAGGGGTTTTGTGCGATAACGCACCAACAAAATCACAAACAACGCTGTAATCTTCATCATCATCAATGCCAATGCGATGCTTGACGGTAACTTCTGCTTGACCTTGCTGCATCATGGCATTTAAACAATCTGCCACCAAATCCACAGAACGCATCAAACACGCACCAAACGAACCTTTTTGTACTCTGGGACTGGGACAACCACAATTCAGATTCACTTCAACAAAACCAGCATCAGCAATAATTTGCGATGCTTTTGCCAAAGCGTCAGGTTCCGAACCGCCTAATTGAATGGCAGTGTTATGCGTGGTGTCGGAATCTGCCAAAAACGCTTGTCGATTGCCAAAAATCAAAGCGTTGGCGTGAATCATTTCGCTGTACAGTCGCACATTTTGACAAAGCAACCGCGCCATAAAACGAAAATGACGATCCGTCCAATCCAGCATGGGAGCGGTACATAGTCGATGTGTGGAATATACATTCATGGAATATGCTTTCAGGCTGCCTGAAATATTATTCCACCGTTTGCGGCATTCTTGCACCGCCTAATGCCACATAACGAGTTAAAAAGTTTTGATAAATCGCCAAACGATTATTCAACAAACTTCTTTCAGCAGAACGACTGGAATTTTGAGCATTCAGATAATCTTGCAAAGCGTCTGCTCCCTGTTCATAACGCACTTGACGCATCCGTTCAATTTTTTTAGCCTGATCCCTGTTTTGTGTGAGCAAAGTGTTTTGTTCAAGCAGTTGTTGTTGCTCGGAATGGGCGTTTTCCACTTCGGAAAGAGCAGAAAATAAAGTATTGCGATAAGCAATCAAATTCGACTGATAATTGATTTTTTGCGTTTTGAAATGAATGATGTTGTCAGGCAGGTTGAAAATAGGTAAAAGCAAATTCAAACCAACCGAACCCATGGGATTTTTGGCAATGCTGGATAAACTGTTACCGCCAGTGGAAACATTGCCCGTAACATTGATCGATGGAAAGAAATCACGCAAAGCCACATTCACATTTTCCATATCCGCCATCAAACGCATTCTGGCAGCACGAATATCAGGACGATGATCCAAAACCGTATCAGGCAAATTGACAGGCAAATCAGGGGGCAAAATTTCAGGCAACTGCGTTGGTTCTTGGAAAAAAGTTTCTGTGGATTCCCCAATAAATATTGCCAAAGCATTGTGCAAAGCACGGCGTTGATGTTGTAAAGAAACCAGTTGATTTTGCTGTGAATGAAGATTTTGTTCACTGGTCAGCAAATCCATTTGAGCCACCGCACCCACTTTATATTTCACCTGCATCAATTCAAATAATTTTTGTGCATTGGCGACATCTTGTGTCGTTAAGGCAATTTCTTGATTTTTCGCTGCCAACTGCCAGTATAAATCAGCGGTTTTGGTGGTAACCGCCAAACGAACATTTTCTTGATCTTCTGCACTGGCTTGTGCCAACCAACTTTTAACATCTCTTGAATTGAGCAACTTGCCAAACAAATCCACTTGAAAACCAATCCCACCGCCCAAGCCAAAATGACGGCTACTGCTACCACCTTCTAATGATTTTTGACTGCTGGCATTAGCACCAACATTGTTGATGGAAGGAAATAAATCAGCCGTTGCCGAAGATAATTGCAATAAGGCTGCTTGAAGATTGTAAGCCGCCATTTGAATGTCTTTATTGTGATTTAAGCTGATTGCCATTAAGCGATTGAGTTCGGAATCTTCAAAATTTTTCCACCAATCGTAAGGTAAGGAAACCTTTTCTTCTTCTGCTTGTGCATTTTGCCATTTTTCAGGAGTAGGAATATTTTGGATATCTTCAACAGCGTTGGGTACTGTGGCACAAGAAGATAATGCCAATAAGCAAACAAGAGTAAGAATTTTTGGGTATTGATTCATAGTGAAGTTCCAAATGAAAGATGGGGAAATGCTTATTCAAAATCGAGTGGCATTTTAGCGAAATTCCTCCCAAGTGAGAATAATTTTCTGTCAGATACTTTTAAATGTCCGTGTCTTGTTCTGCTTTTCAGGCAGCCTGAAACATTTTTTCGCATAGTAGATAAATGATGTAGCACCATTTTTTATACAGAACACTTTTTGTTATCAACTTAATAACAATGTTGATTATTGAACTTCGCTCAAAAATACCTTACGACCCTCATCAACAGTGTTTTGTCTTTTACATGATATTTTCGCAAATATTTAAAATACCAAAAGCTTTATTGTTTCATCGGAGAAAAGATTGCTTCGCAATCCATTGATTTACTTTGTCAATCAATGATTTTAGTTTTAACTTCGCTTACGCTTCGCAGAAACTCGTTTTGCAGAACTTCCTGTTCAGGTTATATTCGCCTAAACGGTGGTAAAGATTGCAAAATCATGGGTGCATAGCGTGCACTCAATAAACGATTATCTAAAATGGTTACTCGACCGTAATCGGTTTCTGTACGAATGAGCCGTCCCACTGCTTGTGTAAGTTTAATCGTGGCTTCTGGAACAGATATTTCCATAAACGAATTACCGCCACTTTTTTCTACCCAATGACGCAGCGTGCTGTCGATAGGGTCATCAGGCACAGAAAATGGCAGTTTGGCGATGATGACTTGAATACACAATGCTCCTGGCAAATCCAAACCTTCGGCAAAACTGTCCAAACCAAAAAGAATACTGGCAGAACCTGACTGTACCGTTTCTTGATGCGTTTTCAACAAAGCACTTTTAGAACGCTCACCTTGTACTAAAACACATTCCCTCATTTTTTTGGGCAGCATTAAAACCACTTCTTCCATTTGTTTGCGAGAAGTAAACAAAACCAATGTTCCTGTTGGGTCTTGAATGTTAATCAGTTGTGGCAGCCATTCGGCGATTTGTGCGGTGTGTTTGTCCACTTCTTTGGGAGATGCGGTTAATGGCGGAATATACAATTCGGCACGATTGGCAAAATCAAAGGGACTTTGTAAAGCAACGGTTTGCGTTTGAGATAAAAAATTCAATCCTGTTTGTTTGAGTAATAAATGAAAATTGCCATTGGCACGCAAGGTTGCGGAAGTCAAAACTGCACCTGCGGATTTTTTCCATAATTGTTGCGATAATAATGTTGATGCAGAAACTGGGGCAGCCTGAAAAACATAGTCAATGCCATCGTCTCTTTTCAATACAATCCATTTTGCCGATGGCGGTGAAGAAGTATCTTGATAAACTTCTTGTAACAACGCCCATGTATCCGCAATTTGTTCAAAACGAGAAAGTATCATCCCCCAAGTCAGAAGAATATTGTCTATGACTTGTGTATCACCATCTTGGGCGATTTCTTTGCGTTTAGCATTGAGCACTGCGTCTAAATTTTGCATTGTCCCCAACATGGTTTGGGTGGCTTTATGTGTGTTTTGTACCAAATCTTCCAAGTCAGATGGAATGATGCCCGGCTCCCACAACCAAACGCTTTCTGTGTTTTGTTCGTCTTCAAAATAAGTACAGCCATTCAGATAAGTTTCCCAATCCAGCCAATATTTTTGCAATTCCATCGCCGCATCTTCGGCAGGATTACAATATTGAATTTGTTCCTGATTACTCAATACCAAACTCATTCTTGTGGTGTGTTGCGGAAAGCGATTCATCATCGAGCGTGCTTCTTGCAAACTGTGTGCCGCTGAAAAATGCGACACTGCTTTTTTAGATAAATGATGGGCTTCGTCAATGCAATAAAAACAATTTTTGGATTCTGGCAAAACCGCACCGCCCCCCATCGCAATATCAGATAAAAGTAAATCGTGATTGGCAACGATAATATCTACTTGATTCAAGGTTTGTCGTGCCAATGCAAAAGGACATTCCGCCTGATGCGGACAAGTATTTTTCAGGCAGCCGTGCCTATCGTTGCGAACATTTTGCCAAAGATGGTCGGGAATGATTTCTGACCAAGCATCGCGGTCGCCATTCCACTGACGCTTATGAAAAGCATCTGCCAAATCTTTTAACAGGCGGCGTTCTTCGGCATTTAAAGGACTTTTCGATAAAGATTGGTCATAAAAACCAGGTAAATCAGGTTGAACACCGTTTTGCGTGATTTGATACAAACGATAGGGGCACAAATAACGCCCACGCCCTTTTGCCAAAGCATAAGTCATTTGTAATCCGCTTTTTTCTGCTAAAAAGGGTAAATCGCGAAAAATTAACTGTTCTTGTAAAGCAACAGTGGCACTGGATACCAATAATTTTTTTTGTCTGGATTGTGCCATGATGCACCCTGAAAGCAGATAGGCAATACTTTTGCCTACCCCCGTTGGCCCTTCTATCACCACAATGCTTTCGCCGTGATTTTCTAATGTGTCCGTGTTGTTTTCGATTTCATCACTATTGCCCAGTGCACGAGCAATCGCCGCCAACATTTCTCGCTGTGCTTTGCGTGGTCGGAAACCTTCCAGTTGATTGGATAGAATTTGATAATGTTCCGAAATGGCTTTTTTCTCGTGTTCTTTTAGCATATGAATGATTCAAAAGGTTTCAGGCTGCCTGTTTTATAGTCAATCCCTGCATGGGAAATGCTTTCAGGCTGCCTGTTTTATAGTCAACCCTGCATGGGAAATGCTTTCAGGCTGCCTGTTTTATAGTCAACCCTGCATGGGAAATGCTTTCAGGCTGCCTGTTTTATATTCAATCCCTGTATGGGAAATGCTTTCAGG
>JAGCOT010000052.1 GCA_017645365.1 Neisseriaceae bacterium | reverse complement strand
CTTTCAGGCTGCCTGAAAAAGGAAACTGCAAAAACAAGGTTTATTTTGACGCAGTCAAAATCGTTATTGACGAAGGCAATAACAGGTTTGCGAAGCAAACAAGCCGCAGTTTCTGCGAGCGAAGCGAAGCTAAAACAAAGTTTATTTTGACGCAGTCAAAATCGTTATTGACGAAGGCAATAACAGGTTTGCGAAGCAAACAAGCCGCAGTTTCTGCGAGCGAAGCGAAGCAAAAACTTATATTTCAATAATATTTTAAGGACAAGACAATGAAAAAACTCGCCCTTTTAAGCATTGTTATGTTGGGATTAACTGCTTGTGCAAGCAATCAAGCTACTCATCAACACGAACATCATACTCATGCCAATCATTCTCATGAAAATCATTCTCATGAAAATCATCAAATGCCTGAATTTATGAAAAACATGACGGAAAAAGAACGGCAAGATTATCGAAACGGCATGCACAATGCCATGAAACAAATGACACCAGAAGAACGCAAACAATTTCGCGAACAAATGCAAAAGCAAATGCACGGCGATGGTGGGCACAGTCATGAACATGGTGATGAACATCATTGTCAGCATGATGATGCCAAGAAAAAATAAATCCATTGTAGGGGGGGGGGTTCACCCCACCAAAAGCACTGATAAATATCAGCAACGGTCTATGTGGCATTTTGTCTCATGTGGCATTTTGTCTCATGTGGCATTTTGTCTCATGTGGCATTTTGTCTCTTGGTATGGAAAAAATGAAATGATTAAATGTATGCAATAGCTATGCACAATTCAAGGGAAATATTATGAATTCATCATTTAAACTAAAAGTTTTAACGCTATCGTTAATGACCACTTTTTCAACCGCAATATGGGCTGATGAAACGGCTGCGGGAAATTCAGGCAGCCTGAAAAATGTTTTTCAGCAAGATAATGACAGCGTTTTGTTGGCGGAAAATACGGTTAATGATACAAAAACAGACGCTGTTTCAGGCAACCTGAATAATCAGGAGATTGCCACGCCTACGGCTCGCAATGATGGAAACAATCTTTCAGGCAGCCTGAACGATAAAGAAATTGCCACAAAATCCACCAGCGACACTGGTTCTCATAACAGTAATTCAAAACCAGCAACAGGCAAAGATGATTTAGCAGTCAATCAATCGTTTGATTTGAATGGCAATGCAGAAAGTGTTTCAGAAAATTCAGGCAACCTGAAAAATAATGAAACACCTGTGGCAAAAACGACAACGGCAGGCGGTGCAACACAAATTGAAGACATTACGGTTAAAGCAACTCGCAATATTGCCCCTGCCGAACGTTATCAAAACAAAATCAGTCGCCGTCAGATTGAAGCGAAAAGTCAAGGCAATGGTGATATTGGTTCTATGTTGCGTGCTATGCCCAATGTTCAGTTTGATCATTCTTACCGCCAAAGCACCACACCTGGTGAAATTGCACCTGCACAAATTTCTATTTCAGGCGGGCAGCCTTATCAGAATTTGATTACGGTTGATGGTATGAGTATTTCGTCTAAACTTGACCCTGCAACGATTAGCACGAACCAATGGAATATTCCACCAGGTCAGACGCAAAGTATGGATATTGATGTGGAGTTGTTAGATGAAATCACGGTGATGGATTCTGCGATTTCTGCGAAATATGGTGGTTTTTCAGGTGGCGTGGTGGATACTAAATACAAACGCCCCGATGTGCCGTTTGGTTTTAAAATTTCGCGTAAATATACCAATGGTAATGTAGATAAGGGTTTTCCGAAAAGTTTAACCAAATATCATATTTCTGATGACCCCGAAGAGCGTTTGGCGTTTTTAAATTCTTTTAATAAATCCCAGCAGCCTGAATTTTCTAAAAATATTACGCAAATGACCATTGAGTCGCAAGTGAATGACCAATTGGGTTTGATTGGTTCGTTTAATTTAACCCAAAGTAATATTCCTTTGCGTATGCACGAAGATGATTATTTGAATAAAAACTGGAATTCGCCGATTGACCCTGCCGATTCTGGCACTGCTAAAAAAGACCAAAAACGCCAAAAATTAAATGCGATGATTAAAGCCTATTATGATGTATCAGACGATTTAGGCTTTGAAGCAAGTTATACCTACGCACCCAATTATAGCCGTGAGTATTTAACAGGCACTCAAACCAATCAGTTCTATGACAATGAGCATGGCGGTCATATGCTGAATTTTAAAACCAAGTGGAATAATGATTGGGGCAAACTCACCAATACTTTTGGGGTGCAATCGACCAAAGACGAAGTCAAAACACATGGTTATGACAAGGTGAGATATTGGAGCACTTCTGATTCGAAATTCTGGTCCAACTGGGCATCATGGGTGCGTGAAGGCGGTCATGCTCCCAGCAAACAAGACCAGTTAACATTCTCTAACCGTTTAGAACAAGAATTTAAGCCTTTCAAATGGGGCAACACTGAACACACCATTTTAGCAGGTGGTGAAGTGTCATACAGCAAAGCAAAATTGGGTTATACCAGCGACTTTTTATTAGGCTTAAAAAGTTCTCGTGCAATGACAAAAGAGCAACAAGAGTTGTGCAAACAAACCGATATGGCGTGGTGCGACCCTGCTGTTACCTACGACCCACGCAATTTTGATAAATTTGATGATGATAAAGTCAAAAAAATGAATTGGTTAAACCCTATTACAGGGCAAAATCAAGAATTGCAATATTGGCCATATGGACAATATTTCAAATCAGTAACCCTGTATAGCGGTGGCGACAAAATCAAAGTCAATGACAAACAATTGGCTTTGTATTTAGAAGACAGCGTTAAAGTCCCTTTGGGTAAAGACAATAAATACGGCGAGCTTCTTGTGCGTCCTGGTGTGCGTTGGGATTACAACAGCTATGTTTCTAAACATTCCATCGCCCCACGCTTCTTTATGGATTACGCTTTGCCGTGGAGTGGCAAAGATAAATCGTTTAGCACCCACTTATCCGCAGGCTACAACCGTTATTACGGCAGTAATTTCTACTCTTATGCACTCAATGACGGCAAAAACTTGCTCACCACCGATATATACCGCAGCGACCCCAATATCACTTGGGACAGCGTTCTCAAAGAAAATCGCGAATGTGAGCCATACGAAAGAGAAAAAGATGCCGATGGCAACTGGGTTTATTGGCACTATAAAAACGGCAAACGAGTAGATGGCGAAGACACCAACTGCGTCAAACACACCCAAAACGCTACGCGTTGGGATCAAATCAAAATGCCGTATGCCGATGAATTTATGTTTGGCATCAGCCAAGATTTCGGACCGATTACAGGCAGCCTGAAATACATTCGCCGCAACGGTAAAGATGAAGTGGTTAAAGTCTATTCAGACCAAGTAGGACCCAATGGCGAAAAACGCGGACCATTAGATGGATACAGCGACACCCGTTATACCTATTTCACCAACGCAGGTAAATCCAAAAGCAATATCATCGCTTTGAATCTCAAAAACACCCGCCCATTGAAATTCAAAGGCATTAAAAACAACTTCTCGCTTGCATTGGATTGGACCAACACCAAACGCAATAAAGCAAGTTATAACGACTATTTCAGTAGTTCAGACTATGAAGAACCTTTTATTATTTACGAAGGCAAGTTAATTCATCGTTCGCAACGCCCAGCAGACAACTTCACTAAACCTTATACACTAAAATTGGAAACCAATCACGAATGGGAAATGTTAGGCGGCACTTGGAAACTCAATAACTTGTTTAACTTCCAATCCAACTATAAAAAAGCAGTAACCAGCAGCAAATGGGATAAATCAGGTAAAGATTTTGGCTTACCACAATCCAGCATCCCTGTTTATGAGATTACCAAAATTCCATCTTATATGACTTGGGACATCAAACTGGGTGCAGAATACAAAGTATATGGCAAAAACAGATTGTTCTTTAACTTTGATATTTACAATGTGTTAAACAAACGCTACACCACTACGGCAACGGTAAACACCAATACCAAAGCCGTTACCGAAACTTACGGCACAGGTCGTCAGTTCTGGTTAGAGTTTGGATATAAATTCCGTTGATGAGAAAGCATTTCAGGCTGCCTGAAAAGTGTTTAGGCAGCCTGAAACTGAAATATTTTTAACGCAATCAAAAGGATAGATTTATGAAAACATTAACCCTTGTTACCCTGCACTATTTCTTGGCAAATTTCTGTGATTGTTATTGCGACAACGCTGATTTTGTTTATATTTTTAATACATTATTTAAGTAATTAAAGTTTCAGGCAGCCTGAAATGGTTGAGAAAACAACATAAGTTCGTAGGAAAAAATTTTGAAACAAGAAAAAGTTTTTGATGTATCCGTTTGGTTTGTGGTGATTGCTGTGCATATTGCTGTTTTGTGGGCAATGTGGCAGGTGAAAACGCCGCAAGTTTCTGCGGGTGCGTCTGTGTTAGAAATCGTGGATTTAAGCGGTTTTCAGGCTGCCCCTGCTCCTAAATATCAGCCGCCGCCTGTGGTGAAACAGCCTGAACCTGTGAAAAAAGAAATAACGGCGGTGAAAAAAAAGGACAAAAAACCCGATGTTGAGGTGAAGAAAAAACCGCCCCAAACGCCTGTGGAAAAAAAACCTGAACCCAAACCGATACCGCAAGAAGAAACGCCTGTGCGTGAAGTGCCGCCTGCACCTATTGCAGAACATACGGCAGAAAATGGCGTGGGTAGTGGTATCGGCAATGGTTCGGCTGAAAATAAAGGCACAGGCGGCGGCAATCAGGGTGAAGGAGAAGGTGCAGGCGGCGGAACAACAGCAGCATCGCATATCGGCGGACATTTGCATAACCCCAAACCGCCCTATCCGCCGCGTTCGATTGAAAACGGCGAAACAGGGGTTGTGCGTTTGCGTGTAACTGTGGAAGCAAATGGCAGACCGTCTGCGGTGAGTTTGGTGAAAAGCAGTGGCTACCCTGCATTAGACCGCTCGGCTTTGAAAACGGTAAAAGAACAATACCGCTTTATTCCAGCCACAAGAGCAGGTGTGGCGATACGGTCAGATTACACCTTCGGCATTAAATTTGAGTTGCCGTAGATAATAGGGTGGGCATTCTTGCCCACGCTGTTTAGAAAGAAATAATTTCAGGCTGCCTGAAAGTAGATATTTTTAAAAGTAAATATTTTAAGGAAAAAACAATGAATACAACGCATACAACAAAGCCTTTCATTATGGAAAAAATCCTATTAGGGAAAAATCCGTCTATCGGTGCAATGGTTTTAACCATGATAATGCTGATTTGCTTGATTACATTCAAAACATTAGACGCATTTTTTGTTTTCAGGCTACCTGAAACGGGATTGTTTCGTTTTGTTGCACTGACGGCGGCATCTGTTTTAATTGCTTCTGCTGTATTTTTTCTACTTTTTTATCAAGGATTGAAATTAAGCCAAAGCATTGCTAATCCTAAAAAAGTAGCATGGCAGATGGCGTGTATTTTTGCTTTGATTATCTTACTCGCGGATTTAAGCAAAATCATCTATTTAAGCATTCCAGACAATGCCATAGAACGATTATTACTGCTCATCGTATTTTACTTATTTGTGGGCATTTATTTTTTGGCTACATTGATAATGGATAAAAATAATTTCAGGCAGCCTGAAACACACAATAAACACAAGGACTGAACATTATGAATTTACAACATTTATTTTCACAACAAGACATTGTTTTAACGATGACTTTCATCATACTCGTACTGATGAGCATTTTAACTTGGGCGATTATTATTATTCGCACCACAAAATTATTTTTAGCCAAAAAAGCCAATCGTGAATTTCTCAAAACCTTTTGGCACGCCGCAAATTTACACCAAGCAGTCGCCCAAACGCAGGAGATTAACGCACCGATGAGCCAAGTTGCCAAAGAATCGTATAAATCGCAACAGCAATATAACAATAAAAAATACAGCCACTTACACGACGCCGTCCCCAAAAACGACAACCTTGTCCGCCACATTCGATACAGTATGGACAAAGTACTCCGCCCCTTTTCTGGCGGCTTAACGGCGTTAGCGTCAATCGGTGCAACTGCCCCATTTATCGGCTTATTCGGCACCGTGTGGGGCATTTACCACGCACTCATCAATATTAGCGTGCAAGGTCAAGTAACCATGGCAACCGTTGCCACACCTATCGGCGAAGCACTGATTGCTACCGCAATGGGCTTATTTACCGCTATTCCAGCGGTTTTGGCGTATAACGCTTTGGTGCGTTTGAATAAAAATTTATCGCACGATATGGACAGTTTCGCCCACGACCTACACATTCAACTATTAAACGAGGAGCAATAATATGGCTTTTGCAAGTTTTAATCAGCATGATGACGACACACCGATGGCAGAAATCAATGTAACGCCATTAGTGGATGTGATGTTGGTGTTACTCATTGTATTTATGATAACAATGCCTGTTTTAACCCACTCAATCCCCTTGCAACTGCCAGTCGCAACGGACGAAAAAACCGCCGAAATCAAACCGCAAAAACCCGTGCGTTTAGCCATTAACGCCAATGGTGAATATTTTTTAGATGAAAAACAAGTGTCGTTAGACGAGTTAAAAACCATTTTACAACAACAACATAGCACTAATCCTGATGTAATATTAGCCATAGCCGCCGATAAAAGCGTTGAATATCAAACCATTACAAACGCCCTACAAACCGCACAACAAGCAGGAGTGAGTAAAATCGGCTTTGAGACGGAAGTGAAAGAATAAGTTTTAGGCAGGCTGAAATTGTTCAGGCTGCCTGAAACTTATATCGTTACTGTTCTGATATAAAATGATCTTACTATACTTAATAAAATCTGCCCCAAAATAAATCAAGTTGCTTATGATCATTTGATTTGTCTTTTTTGTGATTTTCATGTTGTTCTGATGGTAAAGATGGATTTTTTGACATTTCGTGCACTTTACTTACCTTGTATGTTCTACTTTTTATTTCTTCATTTTCATCATACAACTCTGTTATCTCCAACAAACAAATAATCATTGATTTGCTTGAAAATTCATATTGAGCATTTTTTATATTTTCTTTAAATTCTTTATCAGCCATAGAAAAATCAATGATTTCTTCATTGTATATCCCACGCCATTTATAACGCTTGTGATTCTTTAAAACAGGTGAGACAAGATCAATAACAGCATTGTCGTCTTTAAATGTTTCTTTATCCTTTTTCTTTTTTGGTTTTATAAATTGCGTAAAATCTTTCCCTGCAACTTTGATCTCTTCATTTTCATTGATTTGTTGCTCACTACCATTGATTTGATAACCAATTCCATTAACATTTGTGCACTTTGATGCTTCTAAATAAAAATTAGAAATGTTTTCTTCTATCTTATTGTTATTTTCAGCTCTTAATTTCTTTAACTCTTCTCTTTTTATTTCGTTATCTAATTCAATTCCTTCTATTTCTAATTTCCCTTTTTTAGTAAATTTATCAAGTAATAAATCAATAATTTTTTGTCTTAAATAACCATTGTTATCTATTATTTTTGTAGCTATTGCTAATTCTGAAAGAATTACACCAGTTTTAATATGTGTGTTAATACTTGGATCTGTTATTATTATATTGAATAGATCCCATAATCCGCCTTGTTTTTTGCCGTGCTTTTAATTATAACTTCAACATTATTTTCTTTTGCTATCTCGTTTATAGCATTCAATAAATATTTTTCTAATCTATTTCTTGTATAGGCTTCCATAGAATGGCTGTTGTCTGATAAATAGTAATGCACATTAAAATTTATGGTTTCCATAACATCAACTCCAATCCAATATAAGTTAGAAAAACTTTGATTTCAGGCAACCTGAAAATAATAAATCCGTTCTCCTTATGTGTGGAGATTGCCACGCCGTGCTTACGGCACGGCTCGCAATGACGATATAAACTTTCAGGCAGCCTGAACCCCCAATTTTCTTACTCTTTCACAGGCAAAATGCCTATTTTTTTCTGCCAGATTTTCGGGGCAATCGCATGTACCGAAGTGCCAGTGCTATCAACCGCTACGGTTACGGGCATATCTTTGACTTCAAATTCATACACCGCTTCCATACCCAATTCTGGGAACGCTAACACTTTGGCGGATTTAATCGCTTTGGATACCAAATACGCCGCACCGCCTGTTGCCATTAAATATACGGCTTTGTTGTCTTTAATGGCTTCTACCGCAATCTTACCGCGTTCGGATTTGCCAATCATACCTAACAAACCTGTTTGCTCTAACATTTGTCGCGTGAATTTATCCATGCGTGTGGCAGTGGTCGGACCCGCAGGACCTACGGCTTCATCACGCACAGGATCAACTGGTCCCACATAGTAAATCAAGCGGTTGGTAAAATCGACTGGCAATTTTTCGCCGTTATTCAACATATCGGTCATTTTCTTGTGGGCGGCATCGCGTCCAGTCAAAATTTTGCCGTTTAACAACAGAACATCGCCAATTTTCCAAGACGCAACTTCTTCTGGCGTGAGTTCATCAACATTCACCCGTTTGCCGTTTTTATTTTCATAGTGAATATCAGGCCAGTCTTCCAAAGTAGGCGGTTCTAATTTTGCCGCACCGCTTCCGTCAAGCGTAAAGTGAATATGACGCGTTGCCGCACAGTTGGGAATCATCGCCACAGGTTTGGACGCGGCGTGCGTGGGATAATCCAAAATTTTCACATCTAAAACAGTGGTTAAACCGCCCAAACCTTGTGCCCCAATGCCTAATGCATTCACTTTTTCATACAATTCCAAACGGAGTTTCTCAATAGTGGAAAGTTCCGCACCAGATTTTGCTTTATCTTGCAATTCGTGAATATCCACATGCGACATCAAAGATTCTTTGGCAAGCAAAGTGGCTTTTTCAGGCGTGCCGCCAATGCCAATACCCAAAATACCAGGCGGACACCAGCCTGCACCCATATGCGGCACGGTTTCCAAAACCCAATCGACAATCGAATCGGACGGATTAAGCATCACCATTTTCGATTTATTTTCCGAGCCGCCGCCCTTGGCTGCACAAATGACTTCCACTTTATCGCCTGCCACAATTTCATAATGCACAACCGCAGGCGTATTATCACGGCTGTTCTGCCGTTTGCCCGCAGGGTCAAGCAATACAGACGCACGCAATTTGTTTTCAGGGAGCGTATAAGCACGCCGCACACCCTCATTAACCATTTCTTGCACAGTCATTTCTGCGTCCCACTGAACCTGCATACCCACTTTGACAAACACCAAAGCAATGCCCGTATCTTGACAAATCGGACGATGACCCTCTGCACACAAACGGCTATTTGCCAAAATCTGCGTAATCGCGTCTTTGGCAGCAGGGTTTTCTTCCTTATCTAACGCCTTTTTCATCGCTTGGATAAAATCTTTGGGGTGATAATAACTGATGAACTGAAACGCATCAGCAACGCTTTGAATAAAATCTTCTTGCTTAATGACAGTCATTTTTGTGTTCCTAATCAATAAAATGAATGGTGCAGATTGTAATACAGACACCCTGAAAGATATAGTTGTTAAAGTTCAAAACAATAACAGACATCGAGCAACAGACTGTATCAATAAATACAGCAAGGCGAGATAACGCTGTTTTGAAATTTAACGACTATAAAATTTAAACAAATCGTCCGCCTTTCACTTGGCGAACACCCAAATTTTTACCCAAAGCGTGATTGCGCAGAAAATGAGTCAGTGCCACCGCCAGTGCATCGGCAGCATCGGTTTTGGGAATGGTATTTAAACGCAACATATGGCTGACCATATGTTGCACTTGTTGTTTGGCGGCTTTCCCTTGTCCAACCACTGCCTGTTTGACTTGTAAAGCTGAATATTCAAAAACCGCAAGTTGATGCATGGTCAAAGAGGCGATCGCCGCCCCGCGTGCTTGCCCCAACATTAAAGTAGAAGCAGGATTGATGTTTACAAAAACCTGTTCAACCGCCGCAATGGCAGGTTGATAAGTGGTAATAACTTCATGAATATCTTGCACAATCACCGCAATGCGTTCTGGCAAAGAAGCTTTGGGCGGTGTAGTAATCACGCCTGATGCCACATAAACCGCTTCTTTGCCTTGTCCGTCAATAATGCCGTAACCTGTAATTCTGCTTCCAGGGTCAATGCCTAAAATACGCATTTTCTTCCTTTAACAAGATGATTCGATAATGCCACCACCCAAACAAACATCGCCATCATACAACACAGCGGATTGTCCTGCGGTTACTGCCCATTGTGGCGTATCAAAAACCAGTTGTGCATGATTTTCGTCAAGATATTTCAGGCTGCATGGCGCATCTGCCATACGATAACGCGTTTTGGCGGTATATCGTCCCTCGCAAGGTTTTTCAGGAAGCGTCCAACTTAAATCTTTCATTTTCAGGCTGCCTGAAAGCAATAATGGATGTTGATGTCCTTGAACCACAATCAGCGTATTATTGTCCATATCTTTCCCTGCGACAAACCACGCATCGCCTTGTCCGCCGATATTTAAACCCTTGCGTTGTCCAATGGTATAAAAACTCAAACCACAATGTTCGCCAACAGTGCGACCTTCTGGTGTTTTCATCAAACCAGGTTGCGTTGCCAAATATTTTTGCAAAAACTCTCGAAAAGGGCGTTCACCAATAAAACAAATGCCTGTACTGTCTTTTTTATGTGCCGTAGGCAGTTGTAGATTTTCGGCAATTTTCCTGACTTCTGGCTTGGTGATGTCGCCTAATGGAAACAAGGCATGTGATAACTGCTTTTGCGACAAGCGACACAAAAAATAGGTTTGATCTTTATTTTGATCCGCCGCTTTACACAAATAATGCACGCCATCGCGAACAACTTTTTTGGCATAATGCCCTGTCGCCATCGCTTGGGCACCGTGATTTAAAGCGTGTTCTAAAAAGCACTTAAACTTAATTTCAGAATTACACAAAATATCAGGATTGGGCGTGCGTCCTGCTTGATATTCTTCCAAAAAATAGTGGAAAACGCGGTCTTTATATTCTGATGCAAAATTGATTAAATCAATATCAATGTCCAATAAATCCGCCACTGCAATCGCATCTAATGAATCTGTTTTAATGGAACAATAGCCGTCATCATCGTCGTCTTCCCAATTTTGCATAAACACACCACGCACAGAGAAGCCTTGCTGTTTTAATAAATATGCGGTTACCGAAGAATCTACACCGCCAGACAAACCAACAGTTACATGCTGAATGTTATCCATAAAATACTCATAAACGGATTGTTTTATCGACATCTTACCGTAAAATGATTTTTTGCGGATGCTTTTCTATAAAACGCAAATCATTGAAGGAACAGGCAGCCTGAAACTTTTTCAGGCTGCCTGTTCAAAAAAAAAACCACTCTAACAGAGTGGTTTTTTCAGGGTGCCGTTTGTATGGCAGGCTGAAACCATTAACCATAGCGTTTCTGGAATTCGCCCATAAAGTCGATTAACGCTTCCACACCTTGCAGTGGCATAGCGTTGTAAATGCTGGCACGCATACCGCCCATGCTTTGATAACCTTTCAACAAACGCAAACCACGCGTGGTGGATTCTTGGGCGAATAATAAATCCAACTCCTTGCTTGGCGTATGGAAAATCACATTCATTTGTGAACGGGCTCTTGGTGCAATTTTATTGGTATAGAAACCGCCACTGTTGTCGATGGCTTCATACAATACTTTGGCTTTCAAAGCATTGATGGTTTGCATCGCTTCCACGCCACCTTGCGATTGCAGCCAACGGAAAACCAATCCAGAAATGTAAATCGGATAAGTGGCAGGTGTGTTATACATGCCTTGACGATTCACATGAGATTTGTAATTCCAAACATCAGGAATACGGTCAGAACAACGGTCGAGTAAATCTTCACGAATAATCACAATCGTTGCCCCTGATGGACCAATATTTTTCTGTGCCCCTGCGTAAATCAAACCAAAATCGGACACATTTACAGGTCGCGATAGAATTTCACTCGACATATCGCATACCAAAGGTGGCATTTGGTCGTGGAATGCTTTGGGAATATCACGATACTGCAAACCATGCACCGTTTCGTTAATTACAAAATGCACAAAAGCAGAATCCGCACTCACATCCCAAGTATCTGGCATGGGAACATCAGTATAATCAAACTCATCACCGCCGTGTGCTGCTAAATGAATGTCAACATTGGGCGACAACTTGCCCATTTGTGCATGTGCTATGCGACTCCAATTCCCAGAAACCACCGAATCTACGCGGTCAAATCCGTTGGCAAGATTCATCACCGTCATATTAAATTGAGCAGAGGCTCCGCCTTGCAGAAACAACACGCGATAATTAGACGGAATATTGAGTAATTGCCGCAAATCTTGTTCAGCGTGATACAAAATACTCATGAATACATCAGAACGATGGCTCATGGTCATCACAGAAAATCCTGTGCCGTTATAATCAAACATTTCAGACTGTGCTTGACGCAAAACCGATTCGGGCAAAATAGCTGGACCTGCTGAAAAGTTATAAATAGTAGGCATTGTCATAACAATATACTTTCAAAAAACGAATTCCGTCATTTTATTGCGATTTTGTTGTGATTGACAATCATCAAATGCAGATTTGATACAATGCGTTTTTTTGATTAAGGAAATTTGATGCAACTGACCAGCCCTGAATTTGAAAATGGTGCTGTTTTGCCCATTTCATTTCAAGCCGACCACGAAAACCAATCGCCAGAATTACACTGGTCCGATGTGCCCGAAGGAACGAAAAGTTTTGCGATTGCCATGCACGACCCTGATGCTCCCACAGGTGGGGCAGGTTGGTGGCATTGGTTTGCGTATAATTTACCCGCCTCATTGCGTTCTTTGCCTAAAAATGCAGGAAATCCTGATGGCTCTTTAATGCCCAAAGATGCGGTGCAATTATTTCATGACGGTGGATCACGCGGTTATTATGGCTGCTTACCCCCTGTGGGCGATCCCGCTCATCGTTATATTTTGGGGCTGTATTAGATTAGCAGTTATGATAGACTGCAAAAATGAAGATAACGCATTGTAAATTAAAGAAATCTGTACAGAAGAAACTGCTTGAATTTTTTGTATTAGAAGTTACAGCAAGAAGTGCAGCCGATATT
>JAGCOT010000051.1 GCA_017645365.1 Neisseriaceae bacterium | reverse complement strand
CCATTCTGTTTTCCATTCTTTTTGGTGCGTTTAGAGCCGCAAAAAAAGCATTTTTTGTGTTCAAAGTATTTGACCTTCCTAAAAAGCAATAATGATAAGGTGTTCAGCGTTTTTTAGCACCTTTTTTGTTACTTATGCCCAGTTTTACAAAACTTTCTGGTAACAAATAACCCTTGTCATCAGGTGCTTTTATTGATTATAATCCAAAGTTCTTTACTTTTTGCCCAGATGGCGGAATTGGTAGACGCGCTAGGTTCAGGTCCTAGTGCCCGCAAGGGTGTGGAAGTTCGAGTCTTCTTCTGGGCACCATCATTATTTCTTCAAATACAGCATCATCATTTTCTATTCAAAACCCATAAACAGGCACCCTGAAAAGTATACATACTCAATGACTGATGCTCTGTGTTGAAAAATGATCGTTTTATTGTCATAAAAAGGTTGATGCTCATGAAAAAATTGTTGATTTCAATACTACTTACCCTGCTTATTTTGGCTGGTGCTTATGTAGGTATGGCTTGGAAATTAGGACAAGATTACGAAAAAGGTCTCGCAACGCGTTTTGAACGCTGGAATAATCAGCCAAGCGTTAAAGAATTAGGCGTTATGGCTAAAATCGACCGCATGGAACATGGTCTTTTTAGCACCAATGCTCATTATAATATTTCATCAACCTTGCTTCCTTCGGTAAAAATTCCTGTGTCTGTGCAAGTCAAACATGGTCCAATCATCAACTTGCAGCCTGCACGCTTTCAAGAAACGCATACCTTGGATAATGATGGTTTAACTAATTTATGGTACAAACTGACCGAAGGGAAAGTGCCCATTTCCATGACCAACAATGTTACCTTTGCTGGCAATAATAAAATGACTTGGGAATTATCCCCATTTTCTTGGTCTTTGGCCGACCAACGCATTGAGTTTTCTGGTTTAACTTCTCATGTCAATATTGACTCAAACAAACACATGGTAGGAGATTACACATTAGGACACATCAATGTTTTGAATCGGCAAAATGTTATTTTGGCGATTCGTGATTTGAAAGGTAATTTTGATACACACACTGACAAAATCAAATCAGGTTTTCCAGAAGGTTCTTATTTGGCGGAAATTGGCACCATCATCACCAAAGGAATTCTTCAATTAAATTCCATTTCTTTGGAATACAAAGGTACTCAAAAAGGCGATATTGCCCACATCACACAACCTATATCCATTGGCAAAATTGAAGTTGCGGGTGATGATATGGGCAGCCTGAAAGCCTTAATTGAGACTGAAAATCTTAATATTGCTCTGTATAAAGAAATTCAAGAAAAACTTCAACGCGGCGACAAAAGTGCGGCTTTGGATATTTTGACCAACGATTTACTGAAAAATAAACCATCACTTAAACTGGATGGTCAATGGAATACCAATGTTGGCAAAATTGAGAGTAATTTAAAAATAGTTGGGCGAAGCAAACAGCCTGTTGGACAAGAGATTTTGGATCATATTGACCATTTGGATTCTCATATTGCAATTCCCAAAGATGCTTTTATTAAAGTGGTTGACGCCATTTGGTTGATCAATAATACATCGGACAAAGAAACAGCTCACGCAATGGCACAAAACATTTGGGAGACTTTGCAAAAAGACCCACGAGCACAAATTTTTTTCCATAATGTTGGCAATACTTTGGTGTCGGACATGACCTATGATGGGCAAGATCGCATCACCATCAATGGTAAAAATTTTACGGTTGCAGAATTTCTCAATACCGCATTAAATCCTAAAAAAGATACGCAGCCTGAACAGCAAACGCCTCCTGCGGAAGTTGAGCCTTCTGATCAAGTGCCCAACGCATCACCTCTTTGATTGAAGCATGAGTATGAGATATGAATAAAAACACGGCAACCCTTTTAATTTCAGCCCCTGATAGAAAAGGTTTGGTGGCAACGATTGCAGATTTTCTTTTGTCGCACAATGCCAATATTGTGCACGCAGATCAGCATCAAGATTCCGAAGCCAATTTGTTTTTAATGCGTGTTGAATGGGACATGACGGACTTTTCTCCCACGAAAGAAACTTTTCAGGCTGCCTTTTCGCCAGTTGCCAAGCAATATGAAATGCAATGGAATTTGCGTTTTTCAGCACAACCTTTGCGTATGGCGATTATGGTTTCCCAGTACGAGCATTGTTTGTCTGATTTGCTGCATCGGTATCGCATTGGTGAGTTGGCATGTGAAATTCCGTTGATTATTTCCAATCATGAAAATTGTCGTGCTTTGGCAGAATTTAACGACATTCCGTTTTATCACACTCCGATGGTAAAAGAGAAAAAGGCTGAAATCGAAGCGTATCAATTAAAGCTTTTAGAAGAACATCAAATTGATTTTGTGGTGATGGCACGGTATATGCAAATTTTATCGCCCGATTTTATTGCGACTTATCCCAATCGCATCATCAACATTCATCACAGTTTTTTACCTGCATTTGACGGAGCCAAGCCTTATCATCGTGCCCATGCACGCGGGGTAAAATTGATTGGTGCTACTGCTCATTACGCCACTTCTGATTTAGACGAAGGTCCGATTATCGAGCAAGAAGTGATGCGAATTTCTCATCGAGATAGTGTAGAAGACCTAATTAAAAAAGGTCGTGATTTGGAAAAAATTGTTTTGAGTCGTGCGGTGCGTTGGCATTTGGACAGCCGTATTTTGTCGTATCAAAACAGAACCGTGGTTTTTGACTGATTCAGGCAGCCTGAAACATTTTTAGGAGAAATGATGATGCGTTTATTACATACTATGATTCGCGTAGGCAATCTGCAACGCTCTTTGGCGTTTTATACCGAAGTTTTGGGGATGAAACTGTTGCGACAACAAGATTATCCAGAGGGTCGGTTTACTTTGGCGTTTGTGGGTTATGGCGATGAAGACAGTCATGCGGTGATTGAACTGACGCATAACTGGGATACCGAAGCATACGACATTGGCACAGGTTTTGGGCATATTGCGATTGCGGTTCCAAATGCGGCTGCTGCTTGTGATGAAATTCGTTCCAGAGGTGGGAAAGTGGTGCGTGAAGCAGGGGCGATGAAGCATGGTACAACCGTGATTGCCTTTGTTGAGGACCCTGACGGTTATAAAATCGAATTGATTGAACAAGCGTAATAAATTCATTTTCAGGCTGCCTGAAAACTTGATTAAATGACTGAATCATATGGCTACATTATCAAAATGGTTCTTTGCCAATAAAACCATTCAAGCAAAGTTTTGGAATGCTAAAAAGTATTTTCTTTTCTTTGTATTTTTCATGTCTTGTACTTGGCTTTGGGCGGATGAGATGAAAATCAAAATGACTGTCAATCATCAAACATTCACTGCTACTTTATACAACAATGCCGCTGCACAACATTTGTGGACGATGTTGCCCTTGAATTTACCCATGACTGAACTCAATGGCAATGAGAAATACCATCAATTTCGTGGGCAAAGTTTTCCTACTCAATCCTCTATTATTCAAGACATTCATCGTGGTGATTTGATGATTTTTAGTCATCATTATTTAGTGGTTTTCTATAAAGATTTTCACCAAAGTGCTTATGCCTACACGCCGATTGGCAAAATAGATCATCCCCAAAATCTTGCTCATGCACTTGGTAAAGGGAATGTGAATATCCGCATAGAAAAACAGTAATTTGCCTTATATCTAAAAGATATATACACCAAACCAATCAATCTTTTGTATTGCAAAAAGTTTCGCAATAATGCTTGCATCTAAAAACCATTAAGAAAGAACAACGATGAAATTCAATACCATTGCCATTCATGGCGGCTATACTCCTGATGCAACCACCAAAGCGGTGGCTGTCCCCATTTATCAAACCACCAGTTATGCTTTTGATAATACACAACATGGTGCAGACCTTTTCGATTTAAAAGTTGCAGGCAATATTTATACGCGCATCATGAATCCCACTACCAGCGTTTTGGAAGAACGATTGGCACAATTAGAAGGCGGGATTGGTGCATTGGCGGTTGCCAGTGGTTCTGCTGCCATTACCTACGCCATTCAAACCATTGCAGAAGCAGGGGATAACATTATTGCATCATCGGCTTTATATGGTGGAACATTCAATTTATTCACACATACATTGCCACGATTAGGCATCGAAGTGCGTTTTGTGGATGTGGATCACCCTGAACAAATTTTGCAATTAGCCGATGAAAAAACCAAATTGGTTTACTGCGAAAGCATCAGCAATCCCGCTATTAAAGTAGCGGACATTCCGCAATTTGCCCAGTTAGCACATCAAGTCGGCGTTCCATTGATCGTGGATAACACGGTGGCAACTCCTGTTTTATGCCGTCCTTTGACTTTGGGTGCGGATATTGTGGTGGAATCATTGACCAAATATTTGGGCGGACACGGCAACAGTTTGGGGGGGGCGATTATTGATTCTGGCAAATTCGATTGGAAAGCTCAATCCAAGCGGTTTTCCTGCTTAACCGAACCTGATTCAGCCTATCACGGCGTGAACTATTCTGAACATTTTGGTGCAGCGGCATTTATTGCACGAGCTCGTGTAGTCCCTTTACGCAACACAGGGGCGGCGATTAGTCCTACCAATGTTTTCTTGATTTTACAAGGCATTGAAACCGTTGCTTTACGCATCAAGCAACATTGTGAAAACGCTTTGGCGATTGCTCAATTTTTGCAAAAACATCCGCAAGTTGCTTGGGTAAACTATCCTGCTTTAAGCGATAGTCCGTACAAAGCTTTAATCGACCGAGATTTTCAAGGGAAATCATCAGGATTACTCAGTTTTGGCATTCGTGGCGGACGCGAGGCGGGAGCAAAATTGATTGACGCATTACAATTATTTATCCGCTTGGTGAATATTGGCGACACGCGTTCTTTGGCTTGCCATCCTGCCAGCACGACTCATCGTCAATTATCAGGCGAAGAACTTACGCGTGCAGGCGTTTCCGAAGATATGGTACGACTTTCCGTAGGCATTGAAGATATTGATGATTTATTAGCGGATTTATCACAAGCATTAGAAAAAGCCCAATAAGCATGATCAAATGTGTATAAAAAATCTCCGTATGTATCCACTGCGGAGATTTTTTAAATCTTTGCAAAAATGGCATTAGTAGTATTTGTGCATTGCTTAAAAACAAGGTTGAGTGGATACAGAGTATCAAAGTGGATTGCAATCAAACCTGTTTTTGCGAACTATCGGAAAAGAAATCTACCATAAGGTAATGTTTTCAGGCTGCCTGTTGAATAGGCAAGCTGAAATCTTTGAAAAACTTTCTACCAACTTGACTGATCAATCGAGATAAAAACAATTAGAATTTATTGGCATAAGTAACAAAAAAGGTGCTAAAAAACGCTGAACACCTTATCATTATTGCTTTTTAGGAAGGTCAAATACTTTGAACACAAAAAATGCTTTTTTTGCGGCTCTAAACGCACCAAAAAGAATGGAAAACAGAATG
>JAGCOT010000050.1 GCA_017645365.1 Neisseriaceae bacterium | reverse complement strand
GAAAATCTCATCGGCTTCTTGCAATAAATGATACTCTATTACCTGCCTTGTTTTTTTGTAAAACAATGCCGCAGAATTGGGGTTAATCTGCAAAATATCGGCTGCACTTCTTGCTGTAACTTCTAATACAAAAAATTCAAACAGTTTCTTCTGTACAGATTTCTTTAATTTACAATGCGTTATCTTCATTTTTGCAGTCTATCATAACTGCTAATCTAATACAGCCCCTAAAATTTTTGTAAAAAGGGATGACCAAGTCATCAAGCCGAAGTTTCTGTGGGCAAAGCGAAGACATAGTTTAAGCAAGTTTTAACTTCGCAGAAACTCGTTTTAATTTCGTTGAAACTTCGGTTTGATTGCTTCGCAATCCGTTGATTTACTTCGTCAATCAACGATTTTAGTTTTAAAATCAACCTCGTTTTGAGCAAAGCACAGAAATATGCGGCAAATGCCAGTTTTGCATAAGTTTCTTTCAGTGTTAATCGTTTGACTATTACGCCCACATTTTCCCCTTTTGCATCACTTTTTTCAGCTTGCCTGTATTGTTAAATGATGTAAAAAAATCACACAATGCGAAAAAATACACCAAATCCTTATATTGAAAATGGCAATATCAAAACAAGCAATGTACAATATCGGCTGCATTGAGGAGAAAAGATGTTTCAAGCCTATACAGTCAATTATCTATTTGATTCCACAGGGAAATGGATTGCTTTTCGTAAGGGAATTCATGTTTTTGATACCAGAGGTCGCTGGATTGGATATACTCCGTGGAAAGATAATGATGTTTATACGCCATCTGGCGAATATTTAGCCACGATTATGCAGTCCAATCGCTTGTATTACGAGAATAATCATACCAATCGTGGTTTGCCAGACCGTGTCGCTATGCCTCGTTTTCCTGGTGTTTTTCCTGTTCCACCGTATCCGGGTCGTGCTCCGTTGCCTCAATGGGCTACTGATGTTGATTTATCTCAACTCAATAATGCAGATGCCAATGTTTCATGAGTTATCGTCAATTCATATCAAACAGCATGGCTGTTTTTGCCAAAACGCCTTTTCTATCTTTGGTTTGAGTTGATTATAAAATCCATTAAAAATAGCAACGAGTTTTTCGTTGCTATTTTGTTTGGCATCAATCTTGACACAAAATCCTGTTATAATTTCGCCTATTTCCTTGATAAAACAAGAGAACGCAATGAATATTCAGCAACGAAAAAATGGTTTTATTTTGATGTCTTTTTTGGTATTGCTGACGATTGTAGTCAGCATTCTGGCTTTTTGGGCATTTTTAACCATGACTTCTGGTGAAAAACAAACCTATCATTCACCCGCAGAATTCAATATCACACCAGAGGCGGAAATTTTGGGCAAACCATCCAAAGCACAGTCTGCCGATAGCGTTCCAGAAGAAACCAATGTTGCTGATGCTGTGGAAAACGATGCAGGCTTAATTGAATCAACTGAAAACAACGCCATTCTTACGGGTTCAACCAAAGAAACCAATCAATCGCCTGTGGAAACCATCAGTGCAGAAACTCAAATTGTTGCCCCTGTGGTTGAAAATACCGATCAAATTGAAGCAAAACCGTTAGATCCTGTCAGTACGGAAACCCAAACATTTCAATCTTTGGATAATTTATTCTAATGAAAAAACTGATTTTATTGATTTCTTTATCATTGCTTGCATCTTGTTCGCCTTATGCAACGCGTCCTGCCACACACAGCACTGGAAATTCTACCGCAACTTACAACATTCCCCCAACAGAACGAGTGGCTTCTGGAACACAAGCATTTTTATCAGATGGGACGCGTTTTGTGGCAACGGATTATCATCAACTGCCATCATGGCAACAACAAAGGTTTTCAGGCAGCCTGAAAGCCTTTCAAATCGGGTGCGAGCGTTTGCAAGCAAGACCTCAATGGACTGCTGTTTGTCAAGTGGCACGCAGTACACGCAATACCGATGCTGCTGCTAAAAAATTTTTTGAACAATATTTTACCCCTTGGGTGGTCAGTCAAAACGGCAAATTGGGAGGCAAGGTTACAGGTTATTACGAGCCAGAAATCAAAGGTTCTTTGACTTATTCTCCACAATATCCTTTTCCAATTTATGCGATTCCTGACAATTTTATTGTGGTGCCTTACACAGGAGGCAAGCGTTCAGGCAACCTGAAAATTCAAATGACTGGAAAACATCAAGGAGAAGTAAGTTCATCAGGCGATTACATCGCTAATTTGGCGGATTTTCCGCTTAATGAAAGAAGCAAATCTCTAAAAGGGCGAATTGAAGGTAATCGTTTTCTTCCTTTCTATACGCGTGCAGAAATCAATGCAGGGGCTTTGAATGGGCGTGCCCCAATTCTTGCCTATGCGGCTGACCCAGTGGATTTGTTCTTTATGCATGTTCAAGGTTCTGGCAGATTATCCTTGCCCAATGGCAAAACGCTATCGTTGATTTATGCTGATAAAAACGATCAACCCTATGTTTCTATTGGTCGTTATATGGTCAATCGGGGCTATATTTCGATGGCAGATGCCAATGCCAATGGCATTAAAAAATGGTTAGCTCAACATCCTCATCAACTGGCAGAAGTTTTGGGACAAAATCCAGGATATGTGTTTTTTAAAACAGGTCAGGCACAGCAAACAGGACCGATTGGTGCGTTGGGCGTTCCTTTAACCGCGGAATATTCTGTTGCTGTGGATAAACATTTTATTGAACTGGGATCGCCGATTTTTGTTGCCACTACCGACCCACGCACTCGCCGAGCTTTAAATCGTTTGATGATTGCACAGGATACAGGTTCGGCCATTACTGGGGCGGTACGCATTGACTTTTTCTGGGGCTTTGGTCATGACGCAGGGCGTACTGCTGGAAAAATGAATGAAGTAGGCTATGTTTGGAGTTTATTACCCAATGGCATGATGCCGAATAAACATTAATTTAAGCACCCTGAAAACACTTCCCATATAATGAATAGGCAGCCTGAATGAATTTTATAGAAAATATTTTCAGGCTGCTTTGTATTAAAATAAGTACCCTGAAAGAAATCTCTGTAAAACTGGTTTGTGCTTCTGTGCGAAACTGTATTGACATTCACCCGTTTTACAGAGTTTCAGGCAGCCTGAAAAAGGTTTATATCATCTTCATTAGTTTGCAACATCAGGAAAATGATTATGAAAGATATTTCATTCAATCGCCGACAGTTTTTAAAAATAGCGGCAGCTGGTACAGCATTAGCGGCTCTGCCGATGACGGTTGTGCATGCGGAAACTTCTTCTGCCAATGCACGCATTGTTATTTTGGGTTGTGGCTTGGCAGGTTTAGCAGCAGCACACCGTTTGCGTCGCCAAGCACCGAATGCACAAATCACCATTATTGATGGCAAGTGGGAGCACAATTATCAACCTGGTTATACGCTGATTGCCACAGGTGTTTGGTCGGATACCAATAAGGTTAAAGCCAATAATGCCAAATTATTGCCCAACGGCGTTAAATGGGTGCAAGAAGCGGCGATGGAAATTCAGCCCGATCACAAAGTGGTCATCACGCAAAGCGGCGGCAAAGTGCCGTACGATTATCTGATTGTCGCCACTGGCTTGCGTTTGGGATATGAAAAAATCGGCATAAGTAACAAAAAAGGTGCTAAAAAACGCTGAACACCTTATCATTATTGCTTTTTAGGAAGGTCAAATACTTTGAACACAAAAAATGCTTTTTTTGCGGCTCTAAACGCACCAAAAAGAATGGAAAACAGAATG